>JBNMOX010000240.1:0-3717 GCA_051275835.1 Patiriisocius sp. | reverse complement strand
GGAACGTATTCAAATCTCCCGTGGAAATTATGTCCGCCAGCAAATATATTAGGACATGGAAGACCCATAAAGCTTAATTGAGAACCATCTGTTCCCCCGCGAATAGGCTTTATTAGAGGTTTAATGCCTGCTTGTTCCATCGCTTTTTGAGCCACATTTACAATATGCATTACAGGTTCTATCTTTTCCCGCATGTTAAAGTATTGGTCTTTAATTTCTACAGTAAGACGCTCTTCTCCTAATTGATTGTTTAATTCAGTAGCGAGTTTGACCATCATTTCTTTTCTAGCTTCAAAATGCTCTTTATCATGATCTCTTATAATATATTGTAACTGCGTACTATCTACTTCTCCATGCGTACTATATAAATGGAAAAACCCTTGGCGACCCTCTGTGTGTTCTGGTGTTTCAAGTCTAGATAATGAATTTATATAATCTGTAGCAATATACATGCTGTTTACCATTTTGCCTTTGGCGTATCCTGGGTGTACTATTTTTCCTTTAATAGTAATTAGGGCACCTGCCGCATTAAAGTTTTCATACTCCAATTCTCCAACCTGACTCCCATCCATGGTATACGCCCAATCTGCACCAAATTTTGCAACATCAAACTTATGGGCGCCACGGCCAATTTCTTCATCTGGTGTAAACCCAATTCTAATCTTTCCGTGTTTAATTTCTGGGTGCTGTACTAAGTATTCCATAGCACTTATAATTTCAGCAATGCCTGCTTTATCATCTGCACCCAATAAGGTAGTGCCATCTGTAGTAATCAATGTTTGGCCTTTGTATAAAAGTAAATCTTCAAAATATGAAGGTGATAATATGATGTTTTGCGCTGCATTTAACACAATGTCTTTTCCATCATAGTTTTCTATAATTTGAGGTTTTACATCTTTACCAGTAAAATCTGGAGTGGTGTCAAAATGTGAAATAAAACCAATAGTAGCTGTTTTATGAGATACGTTACTTGGCAAGGTTGCCATGATATAAGCATTTTCATCGATCGTTACATCTTCTAAACCTATTTGCTTTAATTCTTCGACCAAAGCGTTGGCGAGGTCCCATTGTTTGAGAGTGCTAGGAGTTGAGTCACTCGCTGGATCACTTTCTGTGTCTACTGTTACGTAACGTATAAATCTGTTGATGAGGTGCTGTTTGTCTATCATAATATAGGCCGTTTCTTCTTAAATATTCATATTTAAATTGCTTGCTAAAAATAAACATAATCACTATAAATAGTATTGACTTTAAATCTTATTTTTGCAGGAAGATATTTCGCTATGTACAAAACGCTCCTACGTCCGATACTTTTTAGTTTTGACCCTGAAAAGGTTCATTATTTTACCTTTTCATTGATTAGGATTGCACACCGTTTGGGCTTAGGTGGATTGTTTAGAAGTATCTACCAAATTAAGCACCCCAAATTAGAACGTGAATTATTTGGACTGAAGTTTTCAAACCCAGTTGGCCTTGCTGCAGGGTTTGATAAAAACGCGGTCTTGTATAATGAGCTGGCAAACTTTGGCTTTGGTTTTATAGAGATAGGTACCGTGACCCCAGAAGGACAAACGGGAAACCCTAAGCAGAGACTCTTCCGTCTCAAAAATGACAAAGGCATTATTAACCGAATGGGATTTAATAATGAAGGCCTTGAAGCAGCTATTGTTCAACTCAAAAAGAATAAAGGAAAACTTATTATTGGCGGTAACCTAGGAAAGAATACCCAAACACTCCCAGAAGATTACACGAAAGATTATCTAACCTGTTTTAATGCCTTGCACCCTTATGTTGATTATTTTGTTCTCAATGTAAGTTGTCCAAATGTAGGAAGTCACGCTAAGTTAAATGATAAAGACTATCTAGAAGAATTGATTGGTGCAGTTCAAGAAGCCAATACAAGCTTTGCTACTCAAAAGCCTATTTTATTGAAAATAGCTCCAGATTTAAATCCCAATCAATTAGACGAAATTGTAGCCCTTGTCATGGAAACAAAACTCGATGGTGTTATTGCTAGTAATACAGCTACAGATAGATCGGGTCTTACTATTTCAGAAGAAAGACTAGCGGAAATTGGTAATGGTGGGCTTAGTGGGCAGCCTATAAAAGATAAAAGTACTGCAGTTATAAAATATCTAGCCGACAAGAGTAACAAAGCATTCCCTATTATTGGAGTGGGGGGTATACACAGTGCTGAAGATGCGCTAGAAAAAATAAATGCAGGTGCAGATTTAGTACAGATCTATACCGGTTTTATATATGAAGGTCCTTCTTTAGTTAAGAGTATTAACAAGGCTATTCTTTCTCAAACAGTATAATTATTTTAAAAAATGTTTGAATCCCTCTTTTCGTTTGTTCTAGCTACTTGTGTTTTAGCCTTTAGTCCTGGACCAGATAATATGTATGTGCTAACCCAATCTTTGGTAAATGGAAGCAAAAGTGGTTTGGCAACGACTGCTGGTTTAATAAGCGGTTGTATTGTGCATACAACATTACTAGCATTTGGATTATCTGCCATCATCACAACCAACGAATCTCTTTTTTATGGTATTAAAGTCTTAGGGGCTATGTATTTATTATACTTAGCCTATCAAATATTTAAGAGTGATGCTAGGGTGCAATTTGCAGAAAATGCGCCTAAGAAAAGCTATGGGCAATTATTTAAGCAAGGGGTAATTATGAATTTATTAAACCCAAAAGTCATGATTTTCTTTTTGGCTTTTTTCCCTGCTTTTTTATGGAATCCAACCATAGATACGGTACGCCAGTTTTATATACTGGGTAGTACTTTTATGGTAGTAAGCTTTATTATTTTTGGTAGTATTGCCCTATTGGCAGGAAGTGTCTCTACATTTTTGAAACAACAAAAAAATATAGGACTTGTCTTAAAATGGTTACAAATTATTGTGTTTGTTGGAATCGCGATTTTTATATTGGTGCCTTAATCTTACTGCGCCAAGCCACGTTGATTAAGCACGAGTCTACATGTAATGTCTTTACATCCTAGCGAAAGTTCTGTCCAATCAGTTCCTTTAAGTCCTTTTAGAACGATGCCTTTGTCATCTTTTGAAACAGTAATCATAAAATCTGTAGCAGATGCTACTGAAGACTGCGTTCCATTTGCATCAAAACTTGCATTATCTGTTGAAATAGCTAATGTTTTCCAGTTACACCCTTTTGTGCATTTTAAATTCACTTTATTATCTTCTATTTCAACTTTGATAATAAAATCAAACGTTGGAGCTGAATTGTTTTGTGCTAGTATTTCTGAAGGAAAAGAGCATAAAGCGATAATAAATAACAGCATAAGGGTATAGGGTGAACGAGTTTTCATAGTGTTTTTCTTTTCGTAAATATAATTAAAAAAATAGCAATGTAAATTTTAATAAAAAGTAATCCCGCACTTTTCGTTATGTATATTTTCCATATATCTTTACGGAGATGCAAAAAGTGAAACTTATTGAATGTCCAAGAGACGCCATGCAAGGAATTAAAGATTGGATTCCTACCGAAAAAAAGGTGCAATATATCCAATCATTATTACGCTGTGGTTTTGATACTATTGACTTTGGAAGCTTTGTTTCTCCCAAAGCCATTCCACAGATGGTGGATACAGCTGAGGTTTTATCTCAGTTAGACTTGTCTGTTACACAAAGTAAATTGTTGGCTATTGTTGCTAATGTTCGAGGTGCACAGGCAGCGGTACAGCATCCAGAA
>JBNMOX010000239.1:0-3719 GCA_051275835.1 Patiriisocius sp. | reverse complement strand
AATAAATACTGTACTTTTCTACATTCAATGTGGCTAAGAACCCTTCCACAATATTGGCCATGTTATCAAAAGTGTAGTCAAAGTCTTTCATTAACGGCTGTTCGCTTCTCCCGAACCCAGGATAATCAGGGGCGAGTACATGGTAGCGTACAGACAAGTCTGTTATTAAATTACGAAACATATGTGACGAAGTAGGGTAGCCATGTAATAATAAAATGGTCGGCTTGTTTACATCTCCTGCTTCACGATAGAAAATATTCAATCCGTTAACTGCAACGTTTTTATAGGAGGTAGGCTCGGCCGTTTTTTCTGTGAGGGTTTCTTTTTGCTCGTGTTTCACGTTTGTAAAAGAAACTAAACTAAAGGATAGCACGGTTAATACGACGATGCTAAATACTGATTTTAAGATTTGTGTTTTCATTTTTGATCTGTTTATTGGTTATTAATTATACGAATTGTAGTTGTTCAATATTTTGAGCTTTTGGAAAATCAATTTCAAAACCTCCATTATGGTATACATTGTTTGTAATAGTAGTGAGTGCGACAATGGCAATTGCCTCTGCAAATGCGGCCTTAGTATAGCCTGCTTCAAAGAATTTGTCTACTGTTGTATCTCTTGTTTGCCCTTTTTGATCTACCAATTCGCTTGCTAATGTTGCCAAAGCATTAAACTTTGTATCCGCAATGGATTGGTCTCTAATATCAAGTGTATCCTGTTCCGTAAGCCCATTCATTTTTCCAATCGCTGTGTGGGCAGATATGCAATATGCACACGCATTTGCTTCTGATGTAGCTAGGGCAATGACTTCATATTCTTTGCCCGTAAATTCTCCGCTTTTTAGCGTTTCCGTAAAGGTTAAAAAACCTCCTAATAATTTATCCGATACGCCCATAGTGGCATACAGATTCGGGAGCATTCCAATATTACCTTTAACTGCTTTGAAAATCCCCTGTGAATTTTCGTTAGCTTCTTCTAGTGTTAGTGGTTGTAAAGTTTTCATAATTCTAATTTTATTTTCTTCTTTAATTAAATATGCTGTAATACGGTTTCCGTATTAATGACGTCTTTTACTATTCCACGTATAACTCAATGAGTTTTTAAAGTGTGTTGCTTGTGTGATTCTCATAATTTCTATTTTTTGGTTGTTATTTTTATTAAAATTTTCGGTCTGATGCTGTAATGTGTATATCATTGGCGCTCATGTCTCTTATCTCCATCAAGCCTTCTTTGTCGAATTGCCAATGCTCGTTGCCATGAGTTCTGTGCCATTGTCCAGTCACTGCATCTTGCCATTCATATTCAAAGCGGACAGAGATTCTATTATCCGTATAGGTCCAGAGGTATTTTTTTAATCGGTAATGCAACTCCTTTTGCCATTTGTCCGATAGGAACTCGGCGATCGCAGCTCTCCCTATAAAGAATGTATCTCTGTTTCTCCATTTGGAATCTATAGTGTAAGCTATAGACACTCTTTCTGGATCTTTACTATTCCAAGCGTCTTCTGCGGCTTGTACTTTTGCTTTTGCTGTTGTTTCTGTAAAAGGTGGTTTCATAAATACTAATTTAGTACAGACAGGTCTGTTCTTTGTGATATAAAAAAAATTACTCTAATAGTTTAATACATGTTCTTTTAGCTGAAATTATGGGCCACGAATTTTTCTGCACTTGAGACAGTATGATAGCACCTTCCATAAGCACTAAAACTTCATCCCCCAATAGTTCTGCCTCCTCAGTAGTATAGCGATTTTTATCTTTTAATAAACCGTGAATCAAGTCACGCAATTCATTTTTATGTAATACTACTTGGTCCTTAATCTTTTGTTGGTCTTTAGGTAAATCGCAAATGATATTTTGAAAACCACATCCTCTAAATTCAACCTGAGTTAACCAATCATTTAAATAATCAAAACTCGCTATTAATTTTTCCTTACTCGATTTCTTCGATTGAATATAGTTTAACAAATCTCCAACCCAAGTTACGTGTCTGTTTTTTAAGTATGTCACTGCGATGTCTTCTTTTGACTCGAAATGCCGATACATACTATCCTTTGACGACCCAGATTCCTTCAATATTTGATTGATCCCGGTTTGATTATATCCTTCAAAATAAAACAGATGTGAAGCCGCTTCAATGATTCTTTCTTTGGCACCTTTTTTTTCCATGAGACAAATATATGGCACTTTAATTAAGTACAGACAGGTCGGTACTTAATTAACATTAATTTAACATTTAAAATAAGAGTTGATGTGACGTCATTTGAATTGTATTGGAGATAATGGAAGGTGATTGCTTGTTCGCTTCCGCGAAACTATATTAAAGCCAAATCCTAGCAAACTTAGTGTACTATGGGTTTTATAAGTGAAATGAATAAAAGAAGTATATAACAATCTACTTACGAGAAGTGATACTAATATAGATTAGCGTTGCTGAAAAAAGGTCACTTTAATATTCTGAAAACATGAAGATGTCAAGTAGCACTAGTTATCCTTTGCTCACGAGTATGTATAGAACCCCTATTAGAATAACACTCCCAAAGGCATATCCAACTAGTTTTCCTGCAGTTTTTGAACCTTTTAATAATGTAATACCAAGTTTTACCAGCATATTACTGATAGTAGCGGCGATGATAACGGATGATGCGAGTTTTAACTTTTCTCCATTTAAAGAAAACTTAGCCATACTTATTGTAATCGCATCGGTATCCGCCAAACCAGCAACCAAAGAAGAATAATACAATCCACTCTCTCCAAAAAACTGATTGCTATAGAAAACGGCAACAAGAATAACAACATATACAGCTCCAAATTTAATAGCATTCAAAATGTTTAGTGGATTTCCTAGTTTAATGTCGGTGCCTGGTTTATTGTCATCCCTTCTCATCAATATCAAAGTAGCTATAATGCAGATCATCGTTAATAAACCGAATGGTAATGCGACATATTGTAAAATTTCATTGTTGAAAATATAAGCTAATAAGGCAAGTCTTGGGAACATAATGCCCGAGGCAACAATGATACCAGCACTGTATTTTTTGGAGAGCTCGGGCGACTCCTTACTTCTTGACGCATAATTCCAGGCGACCGCCGTACTAGATATGAGCCCGCCGAGGATTGCTGTAAGAATAATTCCTCTTTTGGAACCGACGAACTTCACCAAAAAGTATCCTATGAAATTTAAAAAGGAGACAATAACGATGATGGAACCAATTTCGAAAGGATTCAATAAGTTCTCTGGACCATATTGTTTATTAGGTAAAAAAGGAAGGATCAATAAAGCAACTATTGAAAATTTAATAAACGCGAAAAGCTCTTCAGAAGTAATATTACTAATGACCGAACGAAACCTAGATTTAAGAGAAAGTAGGGTCACAATAATAACTGCAGCTGCAACAGCATCCCTGTAATATTCAACCGAAACCATTACGCCTAAAACAAATGTTGCTATTAAGGCTAAATTAGTGGTTAAGCCTTGGCTATAGGTCTCTTTTTTTTGCAAAAAATGATTAAATGCTAAAAACAAAATAAAAGTTCCGAGACTTATAATCAATAACCAAGGTGTAAATATTTCGGTAAGGCTTGCGAACAAAAAACCCAGGATAGCAACAATGGGAAAGGTTCGAATTCCTGCAATCCCTTTTTCTTCCTTAAGCTTATCGTATTCTCTTTCCAAGCCAATAATAAGACCTATTCCCATACTTATTAGTAAACCTAAAATATA
>JBNMOX010000238.1:0-3722 GCA_051275835.1 Patiriisocius sp. | reverse complement strand
TAGGGCCTTTAATGAGCTTCACAGCATCATCGATTCGCATTCCTACAATACTTGTGGATTCTACTTCATCTTCTTGCTTTACTTTTAAGAGAATGTCTCCTACCTCGATGTGCTCTCCACGCCAAGCTGGACCACCACTAATGACTTCCATGACATTGATATAATCATTCTTTTTCTGTAGCCTCGCTCCAATTCCTTCTAGTTTACCAGACATACGTTGGTCAAAACGATCTCTATCTGGTGGCGCCATATAATTGGTATGAGGATCAAACTGTTCCACAATGGTTGTTAAGAAAATAGCAAAATAATCTTTACGTTCTAGATCATCTGTAAAATCATAGTACTCCTCAAGACTTGTTCTTGTTGTATTTCTAGATTTTTCTTCTAGTTGTTTCTTAGTCAAATCTTCATTTTCAGAAGGAATATAATCCTTCCCTTCCTCGGCAGCCTCTTTTTTCCTTTTCGCTACAGATCCTTTTTCTTCTAGTAAATCATAGTAATTAGATATTGTAGAAAATTTTAATTGCTTTCTCCAACGTGCTTGTAATTCTTTTTTTGTTTTTGCATAGGTAGATTCATCATAATCTACATTGATAGAATCATCTAGGGAATAATTGAAGGGCGTTCTTAATGCATCTTGGCACATTTCTTTTGATTTTTCCATGCGTAACATCAAACGCTCATGAACAAAATTAAAAAAAGACAAATCTTTTATTTTTATTTGGTCATCAATATCTTCTTTGTATTTCTCAAATTCCTTAATATCACTTTGCAAGAAATAACGCTTTATAGGATCAACACCATCAATAAATTTATCATAAACCGCTATAGAAAAAGTATCATCTAAATCTGCCGCATCATAGTGCCACTTATCAAGTACATACGTTACTAAATCTATTAATAACTTATCTTTCTCAGGGTCTTCAAAACTTTTGGTAGTAAAACTGCAAGATGCTGCTGCTACAAAAACAGCCAACAAAAGCACTTTAAAATTCTTTTTCATCAATTGCATAGAATATTCTTTTATAAGATTTATAAAAATATATAAAAAACCGTGCCAAGCCTCTTTATAATTGCTATATTTTTGTTAATAGGAACATAAAAATTGTTATTTTTTGCAATGGCTAGACATACCATTAATAACTGTATTTTTGTAAGACAAATACATGATGTATGAGTGATAAAAAACCACTAATTTTAGTTACGAACGACGATGGAATAACAGCTCCTGGTATTCGAGCCCTCATAGAAGTGATGAATACTTTTGGGGATGTTGTAGTGGTCGCTCCAGATGCTCCGCAAAGCGCTATGGGACATGCTATAACTATTAACGACACCTTGTATTGTAATAGTATAGTCATTGAAAAAGAGGCGCCTCAAAAAGAATATAGCTGTAGTGGCACACCTGTAGATTGTGTTAAGATCGCCATCAATGAATTACTAGATAGAAAACCAGACTTATGTGTAAGTGGTGTAAACCATGGTAGTAACTCATCTATCAATGTTATTTACAGTGGCACCATGAGTGCAGCTGTTGAAGCTGGTACTGTAGGGATTCCCTCTATTGGATTTTCTTTATTAGATTACTCATTAGAAGCAGATTTTGAACCTGCAAAAAAGTACATCAAGTTAATGGTTGAACAATGTTTAACACATGGTCTACCCGCAGGCGTTGTACTTAATGTAAACATCCCTAAACTCCCAGAAAATGAAATAAAAGGAGTGAAGGTGTCTAGACAAGCCAATGCATATTGGCAAGAAAGCTTTGATAAACGAAAAAGTCCATTAGGGCGTGACTATTATTGGCTCACAGGAGAGTTTATCAATAAAGACAAAGGCGAAGACACAGATGAATGGGCACTAGCTAATGGATATGTATCTGTGGTACCTGTACAATTTGATTTAACAGCACATCACGCCATAAAAGACATTAATACTTGGGATATATAAATGAAAAAAGAAATAGGAATTGGTTTTATTACTGGGCTCATTACGAATGCAATTGGAATTGGTTTATGTTTACTCATTGTCTCCAGTATTAAAGAGATGAAAATTTCAGAAGCCTTAGATTTTTATATTAAAAGTGGGAATTTTTGGACCATACTTACGCTAGGTGCCTTACCAAATCTAGCCGCCTTTTTTGGTTTTCTGAAATGTAACAGAGATTATAGAGCAAGAGGTGTAGTGATGGCTACATTTATTGCAGCAATAGCGGCTTATATTATATATTTTAATTAACTTTTATTGTTGAAACTTTAGCACAACATAGTATATGAAGTATTATATCATTGCAGGAGAAGCTTCAGGAGATTTGCACGGTGCCAATCTTATGAAAGCACTTAAAACCAAAGACCCTGAGGCTAGCTTTCGGTTTTGGGGTGGTGATTTAATGCAAGAACAAGGAGGCACACTGGTAAAACACTACAGAGAACTTGCCTTTATGGGCTTTATCGAGGTAATTCTTAATCTTGGTACAATTCTCAAGAACATTTCGGTATGTAAAAAGGATATTACTGGCTATCAACCAGATGCTATTATCTTTATAGATTATCCTGGGTTTAACCTGCGCATTGCCAAATGGGCAAAACAACTAGACATTAAAACACTGTACTATATTTCACCCCAAATTTGGGCTTGGAAAGAAGGCAGAATTAAAGACATTAAAAGAGATGTAGACGCCATGTACGTTATACTTCCTTTTGAAAAAGAGTTTTACGAAGAGAAACACAACTTCCCAGTTCATTTTGTAGGTCATCCACTTATTGACGCTATTGCAAATAGAAAACTTATAAACCCGAAAAATTTTAAAACACAACACGGCCTCGATGAAAGACCTATTATTGCATTACTTCCAGGGAGTAGAAAGCAAGAAATATCCAAAATGCTGGAGGTGATGTTATCTGTTTCAGATCGTTTTCCAAACTACCAGTTTGTCATTGCAGGAGCTCCAAGTCAAGAGGCTTCTTTTTATACTCCTTTTATCAAGAAACAAAATGTGCATTTACTCCTTAACAAAACCTACGATTTACTTTCGGTAGCGCACGCTGCTTTAGTTACTTCGGGGACTGCTACACTAGAAACGGCATTATTTAAAGTGCCACAGGTAGTTTGTTATAAGGGAAATGCTATTTCTGTGGCCATTGCAAGACGTGTTATTCATCTTAAATATATTTCTTTAGTCAATCTTATTCTAGACAAAGAAGTTGTAACAGAGCTTATTCAAGGAGATTTCAACACCCAAAAACTAACTGAAGAACTCACTATTTTATTGGACGAATACCATAGAGCCAAACTATTTTTAGACTATTACGACTTAGAACAAAAATTGGGAGGAAGAGGCGCTAGTGATAAAACAGCCCAATTAATTGTTGATGCTGTAAAATAAATATCCTACATTTATAGTTTAAACTTACAAAACCACTCCCAAATGGCTAAGTATTGTACTCTCCTATTTCTTACTTTCCTTTTAATTGCTTGCGGAAGTTCTAAAAAAACAACAACTTCAAAAAGAACTACAGCAACTATAAAATCATCTAATCGTGGTCCTTCTAATAACATTATAGATCATGCCAAAACCTTTCAAGGAACGCCTTACAAGTATGGAGGCACAACTATAAGAGGCATGGACTGTTCCGGATTGGTGTATGTCGCATTTCAGCAAGAAGATATCCAGTTACCTAGAGTCTCTAGAGATATGGCAAAAAAAGGAAAACGCATATCCA
>JBNMOX010000237.1:0-3743 GCA_051275835.1 Patiriisocius sp. | reverse complement strand
CATGGGCGATGCGCTTAAAAAGAAAGACCCTGGGACATTTTTTACGATAGGATTTTTAAATGGGCTATTGCCTTGTGGGTTAGTTTATATGGCTGTTTTTGCTTCGCTTGCTAGCGGGGGACCGGGGTATGGAGTTTTGTATATGGTTCTTTTTGGTATAGGAACGATTCCTCTAATGACCACCGCCATCTACCTAGGGAATTTTTTAAAAGGGCAAGTGAAACAACGGATACTTAAAGCGATTCCCGTTTTTGTAATCATCATAGGACTCTTATTTATACTTCGGGGAATGGGCTTAGGTATTAAATACATTTCGCCATCTGATATGGTAACCGTAGAAAAAGTAGCCGCGAACCATAGTTGCCATTAAAAAGTGAGAAAATGAAGAATGCGTTAGGCCAAATAACTACAAATAAGTTGCGTAAGCGATTACAACGACTTGTTGATATTCTCGTTTTTGCGGCCATAGATATACTCATGATGCTCCATATCATAGGGAGATCAAAACACTTTAAATAATCTTAAAATTAATAATTATGAATCTACTTTTTTTACCCCTTGTAAACTGGGGAATGGGCGCAGCAATCATAGCTGTATTTGTAATCGTTTGTATTGTGATGGTGGCCATTGTTCTAAATCTTGCTAAAGGCGATAAAAAGGATAATCAATCCAATACGTAATTTGCTAGGCGCGGGTACTTTTATAATCGTGTTAGTTGTCCTGTTGTTTTTGCTGCGATGATATCATCAATAGCAATTTAGCGGCACTATAATTTTAAAAACGCAGTACCATTCTCTAATTGGACGGCAAGATCTTTTAGTGTTGTTTCTTCTAGCATCGCTTTAAGCCCGTTTCTTACTTCTTTGAAGCGTTCATGTAGCGGACAAGGTTTAAGTTCGCTGCATTCTTTTAGGCCTATGCCACAAGCGCTATAGATCGCATCTCCATCTATTGCCTTTACGACATCAGAAAGCCGAATACTCTTCATGGCATCTTCCGAAATTTGAAAACCACCATGCGGCCCTTTTACAGAGACCACGATATCACCTTTTACGAGTTTTTGTAAAATTTTAGCAGTAAAAGTACGAGGAGAATTAATGGCTTTCCGATATCTATAAGATTCACCCGTTCACCATTACTCGACTTCATAGTTATAAAGATTAGGGATCGTATTCCGTATTCACAGGCCTTAGAAAACATGATTTTTTTTTAAAATTTCTCACAAAGATATAAAGGACAAAACTATCCGGATTATGATCAATGTCATATTTTCCGATCGTTTTGTCCTTTAGTTTTGGGGTGTCAATAGGATAATCCCGATGATCATTATTTATATAATGCCAACAGATATAAACACTTAACGCTCTAAACATGAATAGAATAATCAAAAGCTCCTTTCTCTTAGTATTAGGACTATTACTAAGCTGTGGAGGGAAAGAGGAGAAACAAAAGGAGAAGGTTCAAATTGGTCAAAAGACGAAGGTTGTGGTTAAGAAGGAGACTTCTGAATCCAATGAAGTTCCTGCATCCAAAAGAATAACGCTCGATAATAAAGGTGTTGGGGAAATCAAATCACTAACATTCGATGCGACTATAGACAGTGCCATGGTTGAAAGGGGCGCTGCACTCTTTAAAACAAATTGTACGGCTTGTCATAAAACGAATAAACGTTTTATAGGCCCAAATCCAACAGGAATTTTTGAACGCAGAAGTCCAGAATGGGTTATGAATATGATTCTCGATCCAAAATTAATGACAGAAGAAGATCAATGTGCAAAGGATTTGCTTGTTGAATTTAATGGAGCTGCAATGGCAAACCAGAATTTAACGGAGCAACAATCCCGTGACATCCTAGAGTATTTTCGAACCTTAAAATAGTATAATTATGAAAACCATTCATGTATTTAAAATAGTTCCAGCGCTTGTATTTCTTCTGGTTGTATACAGTTGTAAAAATGATGCAAAGCAAGACTTAATAACGAATCAGACGAGTACGGAAGTTGCCACACAAAGTCAAAAAGGACAAGCATTTATAGAAGATGACAGCTCTACACCTAATGTGTTACAAATCGCTATCAAATCGCCAGATCACACGACCTTAGTCGCGGCAGTGCAAGCAGCAAGCTTAGAAAACGTACTTGTTAATGCAGGACCCTTAATGGTATTTGCACCGACCAATGCTGCTTTTGACGCATTACAAGAAGGAACTGTAGAGACGCTATTGAAACCAGAAAACAAAGCAAAGTTAGCTGCGATTTTAAAACATCATGTAACAGCGGGTAACTATGACAAAAACTTTTTAAAGAAATTTAAAAAGCTGGGACAAGCAGATGATACGAATGTAATTGTTGAGGTGAAGGGAGATGATGTGTATGTAGGCGGTGCAAAAATAATTGCCAGTATTAAGGCCGGGAATGGGATTGTACACGTAGTCGATAAAGTGATTTTACCTACCTCAAACTAGTATAAATAAGAAAACAACTTAATAGTAGAACCAATGAAAATATATAAATATCAACTTTTATCACTCTTAGGTGCGGCAATGGTCTTTACAAGCTGTGGTAATAACAATGGACAGTCTGGATCTAGTGGTGCATTAAATTCTAGTGCTGCAGAAAAAGTATACGTAGCCCCAGGAGAACATGATGAATTCTATGCATTTATGTCAGGGGGTTATAGTGGTAATTTGACGGTTTATGGCCTGCCTTCTGGGAGAATGTTTAAGGAAATACCTGTCTTCTCACAATTTCCAACCTCTGGTTATGGGTATTCTGAAGAGACGAAACCTATGTTAAATACTTCACACGGGTTTGTGCCTTGGGATGATTCTCACCATCCAGATATTTCCCAAACGAATGGAGAATTAGATGGGCGTTGGATTTTTATAAATGGAAACAATACCCCTAGGATTGCGCGTATAAGTTTAACGACTTTCGAGACTGAAGAAATTATAGAAGTCCCTAATAGTGCGGGAAACCATAGTTCCTCTTTTGTTACGGAAAATACGGAGTATGTAGTTGCAGGAACACGTTTTTCGGTACCTATTCCGCAGCGTGATATGCCAATAAATGAATACAAAGGTAATTTTAAAGGATCACTGTCATTTATAAGTGTAGATCCAGAACATGGGCATATGGATATTAAGTTCCAGATTATAATGCCTGGTTTTAATTATGATTTATCACACCCAGGTAGAGGAAAATCACACGGTTGGTTCTTCTTTACGACCTATAATACAGAGGAGGCAAATAGTTTACAGGAGGTAAATTCATCTCAAAATGACAAGGATTTTATCGCTGCAATTAATTGGAAAAAGGTAGAAGAATATGTAAACAATGGTGGTGGTACACTGGTGCCAGCGAACTATGCACATAATATCTATGATGAAGGGACACACACGGCAACTACTAATATGAAGAAAGAAGTGCTTACAGTAAACCCACTCGACGTACCTGGTGCTGTATATTTTTTACCAACTCCTAAGTCGCCTCACGGTTGTGATGTAGACCCATCTGGAGAGTACATCATAGGTAATGGTAAACTGTCTGCAGATCTCACAGTACACTCATTTGATAATATGATAGCTGCTATCGAGGGTAAGAAGTTTGATGGAGAGGCGTATGGCATTCCTATTCTGAAATTTGAAGACGTGCTAGCAGGGACTGTGAAAAGTGGAGGTTTAGGACCTTTACATACGGAGTTTGATGGTAAAGGTAATGCGTACACCACTTTCTTTATCTCTT
>JBNMOX010000236.1:0-3746 GCA_051275835.1 Patiriisocius sp. | reverse complement strand
TTGGAAAATTTAAAAACACAAAATTACTTTTTGGTGCTACCATCATTTTGTTTCCAGTGTTTTTTGCTTTAAAGAATTATATGGCGCTTTTACTATTGGCAACTAGTAGCATGGAAGATCGTTTTGCTTCCTATGCAGAACAATTTCATAGAGGTGGTTCATTTATTTTAACCGCTTTTCAGGTTATTTTAGCAATTTATGCGCTAATGGTTCTAAATAAAGTTCTTAAAATAAAGCCCATAGCTTACAAAATGTATAATACCTTTGCAATAGCGTTATTTTTCCTACCATTACAATGGGTAAATCCAAGTGCTGGAAGAATATCACAATATTTTGCAATAATTATTATGATTTTTATTCCATATATTTTAGATGCTACTGCTGGAGATTCAAGACAAACTAGGAAAGGATTATATATTCTCGCCACACTGGGGTTTTTCTTTATAACACTTTTCGCTATTGGAGATTTTGATAGTTATAAATTTTACTGGCAAGATATGAATGTAAGATTTGTACATTAAAAAAACAATATAACATATAATAACGATGCTCAAAAACAAGACATTATTAATTACAGGCGGTACAGGATCATTTGGGAATGCTGTATTGCAACGTTTTTTACATACAGATCATTTTAGCGAAATCCGTATTTTTTCAAGAGATGAAAAAAAGCAAGACGATATGCGAATTGCTCTTAGAAATGAGAAACTTAAATTCTATATTGGAGATGTACGTGATTATAGTAGCTTAGAGCGAGCTACCAGAGGTGTAGATTATATTTTTCATGCAGCTGCATTAAAGCAGGTGCCTTCTTGTGAGTTTTTTCCATTAGAGGCGACCCGTACCAATGTAATGGGTACCCAAAATGTTATAGATGCTGCTGCTTTTAATAAAGTAAAAAAAGTAATTTGTTTAAGTACAGATAAGGCTGCATATCCTATAAATGCTATGGGAATTTCAAAAGCATTAATGGAAAAAGTTGCTGTGGCAGCTTCTAGAAATAACCCAGATACAACGGTGTGCTTAACACGCTACGGAAATGTTATGGCATCAAGAGGTTCTGTAATACCATTGTTTTTAAAACAAATTCAAAGCAATGCCCCGATTACTATTACAGACCCTAATATGACACGTTTTTTAATGTCATTAGATGAGGCTGTCGAATTGGTTTTGTTTGCTTTTGAGCATGGTAATACGGGAGATTTGTTTGTTAATAAGGCACCAGCCGGAACCATTGGTGATTTAGCACAAGCACTTAAAGAAATGTGTAATGCTACTAATGAAGTTAAAATTATTGGCACCAGACATGGTGAAAAACTATATGAAACCCTTTGTACTAGAGAAGAGATGATCAAAGCAGAAGATATGGGTGAGTTTTATAGAATTCCTGCAGATAATAGAGATTTGAACTATGCTCAGTATTTTTCTGAAGGAGATGAAGCTGTAGCAACGGTTGAAGATTACAATTCTCATAATACAACGCAAGAAGACGTAGCGGGAATGAAAAAATTACTATCAAAATTACCATTGATTCGTTCAGCCGTTTTCGGTGAAGATATATTATAATCATCTTTAGGCGTATTAAGCATGAAAGATCCAATACTCATTAAAGGAGAAAACCATCAAGATCAAAGAGGCAATCTTACTTTTAATAATACCTTTGATACAAGTAGTGTAAAACGCTTGTATACTATTTCAAATAGTGAGTCAAACCCTGTGCGAGGATGGCAAGGGCATCAAATTGAAAGTCGGTGGTTTATGTGTATGCAAGGAAGTTTTGAGATTACATTAATAGCAGTTGATGATTGGGAACATCCAAGTATAGCGCTAAAAAAACAGGTGTTTCTTATCAGTGCTACAGCCCTAGATGTTTTGTTTACGCCTCCGGGATATATTACAAAATTGAACATGCTAGCACCACATTCAAAACTAGTAGTCATGTCAGATTATGCCATGGGTGAAGTACAGGATGAATATAGATTTGATTTAGATTACTTTAATTAAACAGACAAGACATGATAAAAATAGGTATCACCGGCCAAGCTGGATTTGTAGGTACACATTTGTTTAATACCTTGGGAACCCAACCAGAGATTTTTGAACGGATTCCATTTCAAAAGTCTTTTTTCAGTCATGCCGAAAAATTAGATGCATTTGTATCTGATTGCGATGTCATTGTGCATCTAGCTGCAATGAACAGACATGAGGATCCACAAGTTATTTATGATACTAATATTGCATTAGCAACAAGCCTAGTAGCTTCTTTAGAAAGAACGGGTAGTAAATCACATATATTATTTTCTTCCTCTTCTCAAGAAGAAAAAGATAATCACTACGGAAATTCTAAAAAAGAAGCAAGAGCGTTACTTCAAAGGTGGGCAGAAGAACATAATGGAGTATTTACAGGAATGATTATCCCAAATGTTTTTGGTCCCTTTGGACGTCCATTTTACAACTCTGTAGTTGCAACATTTTCTCACTTAGTTACTACTGGCGGAACCCCTAAAATTGATGTAGATGGAGATTTAAAATTAATTTATGTAAATGAATTGGTCTCAGAAATCATCACTAAAATTAATTCCAAAGAACACAATCCTGAATATATAGTACCCCATACCGCAGAAGCTAAAGTTTCAGAAATATTGACACATTTACTGCGTTACAAAGCACTATATCAAGATACAGGTGAAGTACCTGAGATTAATTCCTCATTCGAATTAAACTTATTTAACACCTATCGATGTTATATGGACATACCTAATCAGTATCCTGTAAAGTTCACAGAACATACAGATCCAAGAGGTAGTTTTGTTGAAATCATACGGTTAGGAATAGGTGGTCAAGTTTCATTTTCGACAACTGTTCCAGGTATTACAAGAGGGAATCATTACCATACAAGAAAGATAGAACGTTTTGCTGTCATTAAAGGAAAGGCTTTAATTCAATTACGTAAAATTGGTACTGACGAAGTGTTAGATTTCTATTTAGATGGTGAGGAGCCAGCATATGTTGATATGCCTATTTGGTATACCCACAATATTAAAAATATAGGAGACGATATTTTGTATACAAACTTTTGGATTAACGAACCATATAACCCAGAAGATGCAGATACATTTTTTGAAGAAGTATAATCGCTTTAAAATTTCAGAATGAAAAAGTTAAAAGTAGTTACGGTGGTTGGAACCCGCCCAGAAATTATAAGATTGTCAAGAGTATTAACAGCATTAGATGCTTCAAATGCCATTGATCATATCTTAGTTCATACAGGTCAAAATTACGACTATGAATTGAATCAAATTTTCTTTGATGATTTAGAAATTCGTAAACCCGATCATTTTTTAGAAGCAGCCGGCACAACAGCCACAGAAACAATAGGAAATATTTTAATTAAAATAGATCCCTTATTAGCGGAATTACAGCCAGATGCCTTTATGGTATTAGGTGATACCAATAGTTGTTTGTGTGCTATTCCAGCAAAGAAGCGACATATTCCAATTTTCCATATGGAAGCTGGTAATCGTTGTTTTGATCAACGTGTTCCAGAAGAAACAAATCGTAAAATTGTAGACCATACTGCAGATGTTAATTTAACATACAGTGACATTGCAAGAGAATACCTATTAAAAGAAGGCTTACCAGCAGATAGGATAATCAAAACAGGTAGCCCAATGTTTGAGGTACTTCATCACTATTTACCAAAAATTGAAGCAAGTGATGTATTGCGTCGTCTTGAATTGACCAAC
>JBNMOX010000235.1:0-3760 GCA_051275835.1 Patiriisocius sp. | reverse complement strand
AATTATCTATTCTTTAGCCATCTATTTTTTAAGCTTTAAGGCATTTCAACTGAAAACGATAGAGCTTGATGGAGACACTTTTAAAGAGAATGATAATACAGGGCTATTTAATGAAATAGCTACATTAATTATAGACGAAAAGCTATATATCGAGTCTGATGTGTCGCTCTCAAAACTGGCGAAGTTAATTGGACAAAGCACACAAAAGACATCTTCCGTTATCAATCAATACGCAAAGCGAAATTTTAATGATTTTATAAATTATTATCGAATTCAAGACGCAAAAAAATTGCTTTCTAACACCGAAAGTGAAAAGTTTACAATTTCTTCCATAGCCTACGATATAGGCTTTAGCAGTCTTTCTTCTTTTAATAGTGCCTTTAAAAAGTTTGAAAATACAACCCCTTCTTTGTATAGGAAAAGTCAAAATAAAACAGACTAAATTAGTTTAAGGTATTCTAGTGTTGCTTTTAATTTTTCACTACACGCACACACATAATAGTTTCCTAAGCCCAAGGAATTTAGACTAACTCATAATAAATAAAAAAATTATTTTCTGTAATATTTTCTTGTAAATGGTTACTAATGATATTATAAACACCAATAAAAAAATGAAAGCCTCCATACGAAGAAGATATGGTTCACCACATCAAATAGAGATTGCCCATATTCAAAAGCCTATACCCAAGTACAATGCAATATTATTAAAGTTCAATCAACGACCGTGAACAGAACAGGTGGAGCAAACCTATGCGCCAAACCTTTTATCATGCGGTTTGTCTTAGGATTCTTTAGACCCAGAAAAATAATAATGGGGACCGATTTCGCAGGAGATGTAATCGCAATTGGGAATAATGTCAAATCATTTTCAATTGGAGATAAGGTGTTTGGTTTTAAGGACACCGGGGCCGAATCACAAGCTGAATACCTAACAATAACTGCAGAAAATGTATTCCTTATTCCAGAAAAGACATCCTATAAAGAAGCAGCTTCAAGTCTAGAAGGAGCTCATTATGCCTATAGTTTTATTCATAAAGTGAATATCCAATCAAATCAAAAAATTCTAGTCAATGGAGCAACGGGCGCAATTGGCTCCGCGCTATTACAATGTGTACGTCAATATGATGTCAACATAACCGCAACCTACAATACTTATAATATCAAGCGAATACAATCTTTGGGTGCTGACAAAATGTACGATTATACCAAAGAAGACTTTACAAATGATACAGATACATACGACTTTATATTTGATGCGGTTGGCAAAAGTACTTTTGGAAAATGTAAGCCCTAATAGACCGAGAATATGCTATGGAAGATATATCAAAAGCTTATGAATATGTGCTTAGTGGAGAAAAAACAGGAAATGTAATAATTAATGTATAAAATACTAAAATTAAGATAGTTAAACATATTCAATTAATTGTTACTATATGTTTTACATAAATACAACGAAATGAAATCGCTATACAAATCTGAAATAGGAAAAAAAGAAATTTTTGAACTTTACGATCAAAAATTAAAAGAGTTAAATATTAAATACCTGTCTAAAGTAGTTAAAACTAGTTACGGTGATACCCATATTATCAGTACTGGAAACGCTTCTAATCCTCCAATTATTCTTGTGCATGGGTCCAATGGTTGTGCTCCCATTGCTTTAGAAACATACAAAAATGTACATAAAGAATATCAAGTGTTTGCCATAGATGTACTTGCTCAGCCTAATAAAAGTGCAGAAACAAGAATTAGTATGAAGGATGACTCCTATGGGAAGTGGATGCATGAAATCATCGATGCGCTTGCACTTACAAATGTAACGATGGCTGGTTTTTCTTTCGGTGGCTTAATCATATTAAAAACCTTAGAATACAGAGAGGAAAACATTAAAGAAGTATTCCTTTCCGCCCCTGCCTATATTGTAAATGGGAATCCTCTAAAGCTTTTGTTTAACGTTTTTTTTCCCATGAAAAGGTTTATAAAGACTCAAAAGATGAAGTTCGTAGAAAAATTTTTAACAGAAGTTTTTACAGAACGAGATGAATTTGCAGTTCAATACCTCTCAAAAGTTTTTCAGTATTTTAATATGGATTTCACTCCAGTCCCAGTAATCAATACAAATAAGGCACAGGGCATAAAAACTCCTATAACACTAATAGCTGCAAAAAATGACATGATGTTTCCTGGTGTAAAAATGATTAAACGCGCACACAAAATATTTCCATCTATGCAGAAAACGGTACTTCTTGAAAATTCTAAGCACGTTCAAAGTAGTTCGGATAACTTGAAAATTGAAACACTGATATTAAAAAAGCCTATGTAAAAGAGGATGTGATTCCTTTAGAAATCGTTCTTCTCATGCCTTGATTAATATTAATCTACAATAGGAATTGGTTTCTTGTCATCATCTATCGCGACAAAAGTAAAGTGTCCGGTCACAGCCTTACTTCTGTCGTAGCTGTACATATCTTCCATAAAGATATCTACTTTGACCACACAGCTAGTTCTGCCTACTTTTTCAACACGGGCTATCAATTCTACAATAGTTCCTTGCGGAATGGGACAACTAAAATCAATCTTATCTGAAGAAACTGTCACTACTTTTTTACGACTAAAACGCGTGGCGCAAATAAAAGAAGCTTCATCCATCATGTGCAATGCTGTTCCTCCAAAGAGCGTATCATAATGATTGGTTGTATTTGGAAATACCGCTTTAAATATGCGTGTTTCCGATCTGTTTTTTAATATTTCCAATTTTTCCATAGCCGTTTGGGTACTGTATAAGGGGATTATTTGTGTTTTAAAATTTCAGACATAAAAAATGTATATCCTTCTTCAAAAATAACGATTCAACTGTTTAGCAGGCTCATTTTATAATAGTATTTTTATACTTCTATTTGCATGTGCCTTCTATTTTTTTCTGAACTATAAATGCCCGAACCCAACGTACTATGAATACCAGACAAGAACAACTCCAAGCCTTTGATAGACTACTTACCATTATGGAAGAACTGCGGGAAAAATGCCCCTGGGATAAAAAACAAACCATGGAAACCCTGCGCCACCTCACTATTGAAGAGACGTATGAGCTGGGAGACGCTATTTTAGAAAAGGATCTAGAAGAAGTTAAAGGAGAGTTGGGAGATTTGTTATTGCACATTGTATTCTATGCAAAGATTGGGAGCGAAACTAAGCATTTTGATATTGCAGATGTTACCAATCAAATTTGCGAGAAGTTAATCTCAAGACATCCACATATTTATGGAGATGTTACGGTGGCAGATGAAGACGAAGTAAAACGAAACTGGGAAAACCTAAAGCTACAAGAAGGAAAAACAAGTGTCTTACAAGGAGTGCCCAAATCATTACCTGCTTTGGTGAAAGCCAATAGAATTCAAGATAAAGTAGCTGGTGTTGGTTTTGATTGGGAACATCCAGAACAAGTGTTTGAAAAACTGGAAGAAGAACTGGCAGAACTAAAAGTAGAAGTAGCCGCCAAGAACCAAGAAAACATGGAAGCCGAGTTTGGTGATGTGTTATTCTCGATGATTAATTATGCGCGCTTCTTGAAGATAGACCCCGAAAATGCTTTAGAACGTACCAATAAAAAATTTATCAAAAGATTCCAATACCTTGAAGGGAAAGCTAAAGAACAGGGTAAAGCATTAAAAGACATGACCTTGGCAGAAATGGATGTGTATTGGGAAGAAGCCAAAACCATCTAAAAAAACGAGTATAGATATGATCTATATGTAGTATTTTT
>JBNMOX010000234.1:0-3808 GCA_051275835.1 Patiriisocius sp. | reverse complement strand
TCTTTTTTTTAGGACAACACTTCGTCATCAATTTAACATCTGTTTTAGATCCAGACACTTTTAATAGTTGGTCTCATTTTATGGGGAACAACGGTTTGGTTCAAGGACTGTTGCAACCCGTATTAATCTTTGGCGTTGTTTTTCACTTTATAATGGGCTTTGTATTAGAGCTTAAAAATAGGAGTGCAAGAACGGTAAAGTACGCTTCATACAAAGGAAGTACAAACGCAAGTTGGGCCTCTAGAAATATGATTATTTCGGGTCTTGTAATTTTAGCATTTTTAGGATTGCACTTTTACGATTTCTGGATTCCAGAAATAATTCATAAATACATAGAATCTCATCCAGAAGACCCTACAAGGTATTATGCAGAAACGGTTCATAAATTTGAAAGCCCAGTGCGTGTAGGACTATATGTAGTTTCTTTTGCACTTTTAGCGATGCATTTATGGCATGGATTTGCTTCATCTTTTCAGAGTGTTGGTTTTAATAACAAATATTCTGTGGCACTTACTAAGTTCGCGAAGGTATATGCTATACTCATTCCAGTAGGGTTCATTTTTATTGCGCTTTACTTACACTTAAATCAAATTCCACACTAAACCCAATTGCTATGTCGATATTAGATTCAAAAATACCTTCAGGACCACTAGCAGACAAGTGGACAAAACATAAAAACGATATTAACTTAGTAAACCCTGCTAACAAGCGTAACATCGATGTCATTATCGTAGGTACAGGGTTGGCTGGTGGAAGTGCTGCGGCAACACTTGCAGAACTAGGGTATAACGTAAAAACATTTTGCTACCAAGATTCTCCAAGACGCGCACACTCTATTGCGGCACAAGGAGGTATTAATGCAGCAAAAAATTATCAAGGAGATGGAGATTCTGCTTACAGATTATTTTATGATACTGTAAAAGGAGGAGATTACCGTTCTCGTGAAGCAAACGTGCATCGTTTGGCTGAGGTTTCTACAAATATTATTGACCAGTGTGTAGCACAAGGAGTTCCTTTTGCTCGTGAGTATGGTGGTTTGTTAGACAATCGTTCTTTTGGTGGAGTATTAGTTTCAAGAACTTTTTACGCTAAAGGACAAACAGGGCAACAACTTTTATTAGGTGCTTATTCTGCTATGAATCGCCAGATTAATAGAGGTAAAATAAAATCGTACAACCGTCATGAAATGCTAGACGTTGTAAAAGTAGATGGTAAAGCAAGAGGAATCATTGCACGTAACTTAGTGACTGGAGAAATCGAGCGTCACTCTGCCCATGCTGTAGTTTTGGCTACTGGAGGATATGGAAATGTATTCTTTTTAAGTACGAATGCTATGGGTAGTAATGTTACTGCTGCTTGGAGAGCACACCGAAGAGGAGCTTTCTTTGCTAACCCTTGTTATACACAAATTCATCCAACATGCATTCCAGTCTCTGGAGATCATCAATCTAAGTTAACGTTAATGAGTGAATCATTACGTAATGATGGCCGAATATGGGTGCCCAAAAAGAAAGAAGATGCCATTGCTATTAGAGAAGGAAAATTAAAGCCTACCGAATTAGTAGAAGCAGATAGAGATTATTACTTAGAGCGACGTTACCCAGCCTTTGGAAACTTAGTACCCCGTGATGTAGCATCACGTGCTGCAAAAGAACGTTGTGATGCAGGTTTTGGTGTAAATAAAACAGGAGAGGCTGTTTATTTAGATTTTGCAAATGCCATTGATCGCTACGGAAAAGAAAAAGCAATTACAGAACATATTAGTAATCCTTCTGAAGCAGAAGTATACAAAATGGGAGCTGCCGTAATTGAGAACAAATACGGGAATTTATTCCAGATGTATGAAAAGATTGTGGATGAGAACCCATACAAATCACCTATGATGATTTACCCTGCGGTGCACTATACTATGGGAGGTCTTTGGGTAGATTATAACTTACAAACTACGGTAGAAGGACTATATGCTACTGGGGAAGCAAATTTTAGTGATCATGGTGCAAATAGACTTGGAGCAAGTGCTCTAATGCAGGGCTTAGCAGATGGTTATTTTGTATTGCCATATACAATTGGGGATTACCTTTCTAAAGATATTAGAACAGGAAAAATACCTACAGACACGAAAGCGTTTGACGATGCAGAAAAAGAAGTTCAAGACCGAATTAATAAATTAATGGGCGGTACTGGAGAGCACTCCGTAGATTATTACCATAAGAAGTTAGGTAAAATTATGTGGAACAAATGCGGTATGTCTCGTAATGCTAAAGATCTTGAATCTGCTATTGATGAAATATCAACCTTGAGAGCAGATTTCTGGAAAAACGTAAAAGTTCCAGGAGTAGAAGGAAGTATGAATCCTGAGTTAGAAAAAGCAGGTCGTGTAGCAGACTTCCTTGAATTAGGAGAGCTTTTTGCAAAAGATGCCTTAGATAGAAATGAATCTTGTGGAGGTCATTTTAGAGAAGAGAGTGTAGAGATCGATGGTGAGCAAAAAGGAGAAGCACTTCGGGATGATAAAAACTTTAAATATGTTTCTGCTTGGGAATACAAAGGAGAACCAAAAGATGCTGTGCTACACAAAGAAGAATTGATTTTTGAGAATATAGAATTAAAAACACGTTCATATAAATAAGAAAGCTATGAAACTTACACTTAAAATTTGGCGTCAAGAAAATGCTACCGCAAAAGGAGGTTTACAAACCTATCCTATTGATGGTGTAGAAGGAGATATGTCTTTCTTAGAAATGTTAGATGTGTTAAATGAGCAATTGATTAATCAAGGAGATACTCCAGTGGTTTTTGATCATGACTGTCGAGAAGGTATTTGTGGATCTTGTTCCTTACAAATTAACGGAGAACCTCATGGTCCAGATAGATTAGTAACTACCTGTCAATTGCATATGCGAAAGTTTAGTGATGGAGACACCATTGTTATTGAGCCTTTTAGAGCTAAAGCATTTCCCGTGGTGAAAGATTTAATGATAGACCGAAGCGCTTTTGATAGAATCCAACACGCAGGAGGATATATTTCTGTAAACACGTCTGGAAATACTATTGATGCCAACGCTATTCCTATAAACAAGGAAAATGCAGACGCTTCATTTGAGGCTGCAACTTGTATCGGTTGTGGTGCTTGTGTTGCTGCTTGTAAAAATGCAAGTGCCATGTTGTTTACCTCGGCAAAAGTGAGTCAGTTTGCTTTACTTCCTCAGGGACAAGTAGAAGCAACAGAGCGTGTGTTAAGCATGGTAGAGCAAATGGATAAAGAAGGTTTTGGTAATTGTACCAATACTGGAGCTTGTGAAATTGAATGTCCTAAAGGAATCTCCTTAGAAAATATAGCACGTATGAATCGAGAATATTTATCTGCTAGTTTGAAAGGATAACTATAAAAAAGGCAATATAAAAAAACCAAGCATACATGCTTGGTTTTTTTATATTGCCTTTTTTATAATTTTGGTTTTTTCTTTTCGTTCTCCAACCAAATTCTCCAAGATAGTTGTTATAAATTTATTCGTATCATAGGGTTTTACAATGATATCATCCATACCAGCAACATAAATTTCATTTCGCACTTCTTCTACCTCTACAGCTGTTAATGCTATTATAGGAATATCGTTATTAAATTTTCGTATCGAAATAGTTGCATCAAAACCATTCGTTATTGGCATGTTTAAATCCATTAAAATTAAATCAAAGGAGGAAGCTTTCATGATTTCAATTGCTTCTTCACCATTCTTTACCACGGTACAAACAACTCCTTTTTTTTCCAATATTTTTTTTGTTACAATTTGATTGATTCGGTTGTCTT
>JBNMOX010000233.1:0-3809 GCA_051275835.1 Patiriisocius sp. | reverse complement strand
AAATATTTCAACCATGGTTGGAGGATTGTACAAACAAGGAGATATTCGTAGAGACAAAGGATTTAGTATTTTTTATATAGGAATTAACTTAGGTTCATTGTTAGCAACAACTTTTATAGGTCTTGTTGTGGCACAATGGGGTTGGCATGCAGGTTTCGGTTTAGCAGGAATTGCAATGTTACTGGGTTTATTAGTATATATATATGGGCAAAAATATATTGTTCATGTTGGGAATAAGCCAACGGCAGAAGAGAAAAAGGACGATGTTTCTTTAATTAAAATATTCTCTAATATTTTTAAATCACCAGTTCACTTAGTAATAGTTATCATACTACTTGCGCTTTCAGTTTATGCAGGATTTACTTTTGAAGGAGTTGATCATTGGGGTTATGGAGCATTATTTATTTTCTTATCTCTAGTAGTAGGTTTAATGATGATGATTTATAAAAGCTTAGAAAGTAATATAATGAGAGATCGTTTTTTAGTATTACTTCTTTCATTCTTATTAGTTATTGTTTTTTGGGGAGCTTTTGAGCAAGCAGGTGGATTGATGAGTGTTTATACGGAACATAACACAGACAGAATGTTATTCGGTTGGTTGGTTCCAACACCAATGTTTCAAGGTTTAAATGCTGGATTTATATTATTATTAGCTGTTTGGATAGCTAATATTTGGGCTAAACGAAAGTTGAAAAGCAAAGAAGCTTCTTCACTTTTCAAAATGGCAACAGGAACTATAATTATGGGCTTAGGTTTTGTATTTATGATTTTTGCTGTAAGAGAATATGAAGCAAACGGAAGCTCAGGTATGTATTGGTTAATTTTAGCATACTTATTTCATACTATTGGAGAATTATGTTCATCTCCTGTTTCATTATCATTTGTTACAAAATTAGCACCTGTAAAATACGCATCGTTAATGATGGGATTATATTTTGCTGCTACTGGACTTGGAGGGAAAGTTGCTGGAATACTAGGAGAGAAATCTTCTGAATTTGGAGAATACACAATCTTCTCAGGAATTGTCATCTTTACTGTCATCTTTGGACTTTTAGTAATTGCTTTGCTTAAACCATTAAAGCGTTTAACACATGGTGCTGAAGATAATGAAAGAACGATGCATGAAGAAGCAGAAGGTTTTGAATTAGCTGATACAGATATCAAATCATAACTTTAAAAGGCGACATGTATGAATACAGATGTAGAAAATCTATTTAAAGACAAAGTAATTGGTCATCCTGCGGGATTATTCGTAATCTTTTTTACGGAAATGTGGGAACGTTTTTCATTCTATGGAATGCGTATCTTATTGGTAATATTTTTGACAGCTCCATTATTTGGAGATAATTCAGGCTGGGGTTGGACTTCAGAAAATGCATTAGCTCTAATTGGAACCTATGGATCATTACTCTATTTAACACCAATTGTTGGTGGTTGGATAGCCGATAAATTCACAGGATATAGAATCGCAGTAGTTATTGGATGTTTTATCATGATGTTAGGACATGTTTCTATGGTTTTTGAAACGCAATGGTCACTATATCTTGGATTGGCTCTATTAATCATAGGAACAGGTTTCTTTAAACCAAATATGACTTCTATGATTTCCGAAATGTACAAAGGAAAAGAATCCAAAAAAGATGGTGCATATACAATCTATTACATGGGTGTAAATGCAGGAGCTTTCTTTGGAATGATGTTATGTGGATACCTAGCAGAAAATGTAGGGTGGAGCTACGGATTTGGATTGGCTGGTATATTCATGCTTTTAGGATTAATTCAATTTTGGTTAGCTAAAGACTTATTTGGAGAAATTGGAGGAAAGCCATCAAAAGTATATGAAGTAGAATTGCCGCAAAATATAAATGAAGAAAGCCCTACTATACAAAAAGACGTAGTAGAAAAATTGAATCCATTTACAACTGTAGATAAAGTCTTAATGGCTTTAGCTGCTATTGGAGGTTTATCATATCTTCTTAACGATCCGATATCTAAAATTGGAGGCATCAATCTATTCGATTTTGAACTTGGAGGAATTTCTGGTCCTTATGTAGTTGTATTAGTATCTTTGGCGTTATTTTTATTCTTGATAGGTTCAAGAACGGCTAGATATACAACAATAGTAAGAGACAAAATCATTGCAGTTTCTATTTTTGGATTGTTCACAGTTGTATTCTTTGCAGCTTTTGAACAAGCATTAGGTTCAATGACATTATTTGCAAGAGATTTTACACAACGCTCACTAACAGGGGATTCAGCAACAATTTTTAAAATTGTAGATTTAGTATTAACAGTTGTTCCTTTAGTAATTATAACATGGGTTTTATATTTATTATTTAAAAAAACACATAAAAAAATTCTGGCTTCTAACATCATTTTGGCGCTAACATTTGCCTTTTTATGGTATGTAGTTTTCTACAAAATAACTGCAGAATTTAGTAAAGAAAAAACTGAAGTAGGAGCTACTTGGTTTGGAATTTTAAACTCATTTTTTATAATCACATTAGCACCTTTATTCTCTAAATGGTGGGAAAGCAAATACAACCCAAGTGCCGCAATGAAATATGGTATGGGATTGATACTTTTAGGTGGAGGATTTGGTATCTTAGTATTCGGAACACAAGGCATTCCACAAGGAGCTACAACAGCTTCTGTAAGTATGGTATTTTTAATTTTAGCATACTTATTCCATACCATGGGTGAACTCTGTATTTCACCAGTAGGATTGTCGTATCTAAGTAAGCTTGTGCCAGGAAGAATGATTGGTTTTATGTTCGGTATTTGGTATTTAGCCATTGCAATAGGACAAAAATCAGCAGGAACTATGGGAGGAATGATTGAAGAAATAACAGCTCAGTATTCTTTAAGTAGGTTCTTTTTAATGTTCACATTATTTCCAATAGTAATAGGAATTATTTCAATAGCATTAAATGGAGTTTTTAAAAAATTAATGCATGGTGTAAAATAGTATGCAAAAACTATAAATTTTTAAAAAAAGCGTTTCCATATGGAAACGCTTTTTTTATATATCAAACTCAATTTGTAACTTGCGTTCGTAAAGTAGGCACGAACTTTGCAAATGATAAGAAAAAGAACTCGAATAGATGAAAAATATAATAGCACTTATAAGTATACTTTTAGTAAGCATCACAACAGTAAATGCACAAAAAATTAATTGGGTTACCATAGAAGAAGCGAAAGAGCTTATGAAAAAGGAACCGCGAAAAATTATAATGGATGTCTATACAAACTGGTGCGGACCGTGTAAAATGTTAGACAAAAACACCTTCGGAAACCCAGATGTAGCTAACTATATCAACGAGAATTATTATGCTATAAAATTTAATGCAGAAGGCGATTCTAGCGTAAGCTTTGAAGGAAACTCCTTTACAAATCCAAACTTTGATCCTGCTAAGAAAAATAAAAGAAATGCACAACATCAATTTGCACGATATCTAAGTGTTCGCGCATATCCAACAATGGTGTTTTTTGATGACGAATTCAAGCTAATTGCGCCGATTTCTGGATATTTGATTCCAAAACAATTAGAAGTCTATCTGAAACTTTTCAAAACAGACAAATACAAAGTAGTCAAATCAAAAGAAGATTGGGGAAAATATCAAAAAGAGTTCGTGTATGAATTCAAAAGCTAGTTTTGATACTAACTAAGTATAATGAATCTCAGCATTTACTTTGAAGTTCATTCTTTTTCCGCAGTATAGACAAGTTTTAAGTTAAGAACTTTTGAAGCCTTGGAAAAAATTTAGTAAAAACTTTTTGGTTTTAGTTTTCCAGAGAGAAAACTAAAA
>JBNMOX010000232.1:0-3817 GCA_051275835.1 Patiriisocius sp. | reverse complement strand
CGGTACAATTGCAGCTGTTGTTCCCGCTGGGGCTGCATCAAAAGTTAATGCAACCATATCGGTAACACCATCATCAAAAGCTACATCAATGTTAAAAATAGCATCCGGTCCTAATTCAGAACATAACAATACATTTCCGTTGGTAGTAGAAACAAAAAAGCTTTCATTTTGAATCCCTGTAAGTATCATAGAAAACTCTTGACTATCGTTCGTTAATCCTTCTCCTTTATGAGAAACACGCACAATATACTCTCCAGCAGCTGGTGCTGTAATTTCAATTTTCTCTACATTGTCTACTACATTATCTCCAGTAGTTGCACCCGCAGTTGGTGTTGCAACATTCAAAACCCAAGGCATAAAAGTAGCACCGCCATCTTGAGAGATTCTTAAGTCTAAGTCATTAACAAGACTTGGTGTAGCATCATCATTAGTTCCTGCTGGCAATAGCTCTCCAGCTGGATCTGTCCATGCAATTGTTGCTGCAATATCTTGTGTACCGTCTGATTTGAATGTAAAGGTATATAGATCATTCGAATTTAATGTTTCCGTAATAATCATACTCTCATTCGTATCTTCAGAGATAACAGCAGCAGCTCGTTCTGTATTTAATAAACCCCATCCAAATCTATAATCTGGTCCAGGCGTTGTTCCTGCTTCATCTGCTGTATGTAATGCCAAAGCTCTTAAAGTAGAGGCTAGCATAAATTCCCCATTAAGATTATTATAATGTTGTTGCAATAACAATAAACTTCCGGAAACATTTGGAGTTGCCATAGAAGTACCTTGTAAGTTATTATATGTTGAATTTGAAGAACCCCAAGAAGAAAACATATTTACACCTTTTGCGGAAATATCTGGTTTGATACGACCATCATCTGTAGGACCCCAGCTACTAAAACTAGACATTGTAACATCACCAGGCCCTGTATAGTTTAACACTTCAAATACAGCAGCAACCACTATATTGTTTTTTGCAACACTTTTATCTGTTAAGTAATCATAACCTCCATCACCATTGTTACCACCAGATTGACGGTCATTACCAGCAGAGCAAATTGGCAAGTAAAATGGTGCCTCATATACAATTCTATCTAAATTTCTTGCATTACTATCATAATAGCCAATATACCATAGTGGTGAATTACCAGCAGGAATACCATAACTATGGTTTGAAACTAACATTCCATCGGCAGCAGCATCTGCCATTTCTGGCTCATCTGAATTAAAACTATAGGCTAATAATACAGCTTCTGGAGCCATTCCTTTGGCTTGCCCACCAAGTTCACTTCCTGTACCAATCATAGTACCAGATACGTGAGTAGCGTGATTACTAATACTAGTTGCATTGTCTACTTGGTCAACTCTTCCCACTAGTAGATTGTGTGTTTCACGAACACGTCCACCATCCCAGATACCTCCTGCCATGTTTTCTCCATTAAGGTCTAAGCCGGCAACACCTCCAGTGTGTACTCTATCTGTTCTAGTGGTAATTCCACCTTCACGGTTATCTGTTGTATAATACTTTGGAGTACCATCATCATAGACACCTACCAATAATGCGTTACCACCATCAGGAAGTTCTATTTCAGTTTCCCAACCATTTTGAGCAGCCAATTCAAAGGCTATTCTTTGGTTTGTTTCAAAGTCTTGTCTTAATTCGAACTCTAGCAATGCTAAGGCTTCTTGATCGTAATCCTCCGTAATAACTTGACGCTCCGCCAAAGTTTGCGAGAATCCTGTAGTAATGGATAGCATAGCAACTATACAAAATAATAGGGTAGTCTTTTTCATAATAATATGTTTTTATTAATAAGATTACCAAAAATACTAAAAAACAAACCGTAAAAAGAGGTAACAAATTGTTAAATTTTCTATTTTGAACCTATTTTGAACCTAAAAGTAAAATAGTTGAAGAAAAAATGTCTAAAAAATTTAACATTTTTTAGGTTTTAAACGAGTAGCTAGAAAAATTACTATTTGGAAATTAAATGTTTCTTTGCAATTGTTTTACCCAATTCCACACCAAATTGATCAAAACTAAAAATATTTAATATAGCTCCTTGCACAAATATTTTATGCTCATACAGGGCAATTAAAGCCCCTAAACTCTCTGGAGTTAGCCTAGGGAGTGTTATTAAATTTGAAGGTTTATTTCCTTGAAAAACACGATACGGATCCGTAACGGTTTCTCCATAAGTACCCATTAATAAGGCTTCTGTTTGTGCTAAGCAATTTGCGGTTAAAATATCTTGATGATTTTTTTTAGCATGTAAAGAATGAGTACACAAAATAAAATCTGTAGGAATAAGAAGGGTTCCTTGATGCAATAACTGTATAAAAGCATGTTGTGCATTAGTTCCTGTATTTCCCCAAACTACAGGACCAGTTTGATAGGTAACAGGAATTCCATTTCTATCCACATTTTTACCATTGCTTTCCATATTTGCCTGTTGCAAATAATCTACAAACTTCGATAAGTACTGTGTATAGGGCAATACAGCTTCTGTTTCTGCTTCAAAAAAATTGGTATACCAAATAGATAATAGCCCTAATAGTACGGGCATATTTTCTGAAAAGGGTCTGTTTTTAAAGTGGGTATCCATTTGATGGGCACCTTTTAATAGTTGCTCAAAGTGAATATACCCTATAGCGCAACATGTCGAAAGGCCTACGGCACTCCATAAAGAATACCTTCCTCCTACCCAATTCCACATGGTAAATATATTTTGAGGAACTATACCAAAAGTGGCTACCGCTTTTAAGTTTGTTGTTACCGCAGCAAAGTGATTTTCTATCGCTTTTTCTCCAGCTTGCTTTACAAACCACTCACGTACTGTAGTTGCATTTGTAAGAGTTTCCTGGGTGGTAAACGTTTTACTTACTATAATAAAAAGGGTAGTTTCTGAATCTAATCCTTTTAGTACTTCGGAGACATGATCACCGTCAACATTGGAAATATAATGTGTATTAAGGTGATTTTTATAGAAAGAGAGTGCTTCGGTGACCATTGCGGGACCTAAATCACTTCCTCCTATACCAATATTGACAATATCTGTTATTTTTTTTCCAGTATACCCTTTATGTGTACCCTGAATAATAGCTTCCGAAAAATCTTTCATTTGAAGTAAGGTTTCTCTCACTTCAGGTTTCATGGCATCAAAATCACGCAATGCGGTATGAAGTACTTGTCTATCTTCGGTTTCATTAATGACCTCCCCATCAAATTGAGCCTGAATGGCTTCTTTCAATTTGGTTTCTTCGGCAAGCGCTAACAACAAGGCTAGTGTCTCCGAAGTAATTCTATTTTTTGAAAAATCTAATGAAATTAAATCTGTTGCTAACGAGAAACGCTCTTTCCTGTTTGTTTCATCTGCAAATAATTCTTGCATTTTCACAGAGCTCATTCCTGTAAAGTGCTGCTGAAGTTTTGTCCAGGACTTAGTGGTCGTAGGGTTTATTTTTGGAAATGCCATCTTTTATTATAACGGGTTAATGCTTGTGTAACGCAGTTAGTAGGTAGTTATTTTAATATATGCTTCCTGTAATATTCAATAAGTCCATCAATAGGCCTACGAATAATAGTACCAAGGCTCAAATGATATGGCTGCATGCAATCTCTAATAATATCTTCGCTAAAATGAGCGATACTACCAATAAAATGAATGGGGACATGCTGGGCTTCTTTAAAACACAGAACTCTACATTCAATAAAATTGTTAATTCCTTCACTTATGAGTTTATAAAAATAGCCATTTATTTCAATCGCGTTACTTGGCCTTGAAGCTCCTGGGTTAAATATAAATTCTGCAAAAGAGGC
>JBNMOX010000231.1:0-3819 GCA_051275835.1 Patiriisocius sp. | reverse complement strand
TTGGAATGATGGATGCTGACCCTTTAAATGGAAATGATGAGGGACTTATGGAGTCTGGAGAGAAAGTAGATATCGCTTTTGGAAGGATATTGGCAGATGAGGTAGGGCTTGCTAATGCCTTGATTGATAAGATCATGAATTATGAGAAGGAGGCAGCTTATGGGAATTGGAGAAATAATATTATCATGATTTCTGATGATGTTGATGTAGCATGGGAATTTAACAAACTGCAGGGAACATTAGATGAATTATCAGATAGAATTAGCTCAGAAAAACCATTCGTAAATGTAAAAAAAATACATATGGATGCTTTTGAACAACAGACTTCTGCTGGAGGGAATAGATATCCTGAGGTGAATGAAATTGTGAAAAATGATATTGAAGTTGGGGCGCTTATCGTAGATTATTTTGGACATGGTGGGGAAGATGGACTCGCTAAAGAATTCATCTACACCAAGGAAACCGCTAGATCTCTTAGAAATCCAAATAGGCTCCCTATGGTGGTGACTGTAACCTGTGAGTTTACAAAGTTTGATTTGCCTACAAGAATTACTGCTGGAGAACTTACTTATTGGAACAAAGAAGGGGGAGCAATATCTTTGATTACAACAACGAGGTCTATTGGAGTGCAAGTAGGTTCAGATTTAAATGATTTGTTGGCAGATGAAATTTTTGGAATTGGCGAAGATGTTCCAGATGTTCCAGCCATAGGGCTCAGAAAAGCGAAAAATAATCTACCAGGTAATAATGAAAATAGACGTGTTGTGTTTTTTGTTGGAGATCCCGCACTACCCTTAGCATTTCCGAAGAAAGATATTCGTTTAACATCTATTAATGGAGCGCCAGTTAGTTCTTCTGCAGATGTTTTACAGGGCTTAGGATACGTGACATTAGGAGGTCAGGTTCTTAACGCAGATGGGAGTTTGGCAAGTAATTATAACGGTGTTTTGGAGGCTAAAGTGTTTGATAAGCGAATAGAGCGAGAAACGCTAGGAAACGATGGGGTCCAAGTAGATGGTGAATTAGGAATTCTTAATTTTACAACACTAGGAGAAACTATTTTTAGCGGACAGGCTACTGTGATCAACGGTCAATTTGAATTTGATTTTGTAGTGCCTCGCGATGTGCAAATTCCTGTGGGAAATGGAAAGGTGAGTTTTTATTCAAAACAAAATGGGCTGTTACGGGATAATAATGGCTTTAATCTAGATATACAAGTAGGTGGGCTTAATGAAAATGCAGGCACAGATAACACAGGGCCTATCGTTCAATTGTTTATGAATGATGAGAGTTTTGTCTCTGGTGGAATTACGAACGATTCACCTAATTTAATTGTAAAGCTAGAAGACGGAAATGGGATTAATACTGCGAGTGGTATTGGACATGATCTAATTGCTATTTTGGATGGAGATGAAGCGAATCCTTTTAAATTAAATGATTACTATCAGGCCAATGTAGATGATTATACGAAAGGAACCGCAGCCTATAGATTAAGAGATCTAGAAGATGGTTTACATACGATATCCTTAAAGGCATGGGATACATATAATAACTCATCAACCCAGGAAATTGAGTTTAGAGTATCTGGTGATGACGGATTAGAAATTACTCGAGTATTGAATTATCCAAACCCCTTTGTTGATTATACAGAGTTTTGGTTTAACCATAATAGACCCTTTGAACCCTTAGAAGTCCAAATTCAAGTTTTTACAGTGACAGGTAAGGTGGTGTGGACACAAAATCAATTGGTAAACACCGAAGGATTTTTATCACGTAGTATTACTTGGAATGGATTGGATGATTTTGGACAGAAAATTGGAAAAGGGGTTTATGTATATAAGATTACTGTTAAATCTACGTTAACTAACCAGCAGGCCGAAAAGTTTGAAAAATTGGTTATCCTGTAAAAATTAAATTATATTTGTCAAAATTTTATTACCTCATGAAGAACGTACTACTATCATTACTTATAGGCTTAGTAGCCTTTAAAGGAATAGCGCAAGACGATACCTCAAACGTAGACCAGCGTGTTATAACAACCGGAGTCCCATTTATTTTAATTTCTGCAGATCCTAGATCTGCTGGAATGGGGGATATAGGGGTAACAAGTGCTGCGGATGCTTTTTCACAACAATGGAACCCTGCAAAATATGCTTTTGCTATAGATAAACAAGGAATAGGTGTTTCCTATACTCCTTATTTAAGTCAATTGGTAAATGATATTTTCCTTGGAAATATCACGTATTACAATAGAATTGATGAAAAAAGTGCTGTAGCTGCATCTTTTAGATATTTTAGTAATGGAGAGATTGAGTTAAGAGAGACTGCAGATCAAGAACCATTGCTTGTAAAGCCCAATGAGTTGTTGTTTGACTTATCTTACTCTTTAAGATTAAGTGAGCGTTTTTCTATGGCGGTAGCTGGTAGATATATAAGGAGTGATCTTAAATTACAGACTGCAGTAGAAGACGCAAATGCAGCAAATACATTTGCGGTAGATATAGCTGGGTACTACCAAAGTGAAGAAATTGCCTTTGATACTTTTGATGGTCGTTGGAGATTAGGTTTTAATTTCTCAAATATAGGGCCTAAATTAAAGTATGACGAAACAGGACAAGAAAGTAGCCTTCCTACCAATATGGCTTTAGGAGGTGGTTTTGATTTTATTCTAGACGAATACAATAAAATTTCTGCCTTGATAGAGGTGAATAAATTGTTAGTGCCTACACCAAGTGATTCTAACGGTGATGGAACCATTAACAGTGAAGATGATTACTATAACGAAAGTTTTGTAAGTGGTATATTTTCTTCTTTTTCAGATGCGCCTGATGGGTTTAGTGAAGAGCTAAAAGAATTTACTTGGGCTCTTGGAGCAGAATATACGTATCAAGATTCATTTGCGTTTAGAGCAGGGTATTTTAATGAAAGTGACGAAAAAGGATCGCGTCAATTTGCTTCATTAGGAGCCGGTTTTAGATATACTTCTATTGGTATTGATCTATCCTATTTATTCTCAACGTCGCAAGTAGTGAGTCCGCTCGAAGGAACACTACGTTTTGGACTTACATTTAACTTTGGAGATACCTATGACGAGTACTAGACGTATCTAACATAAAATATACTAGTAAAAACAAATTCCAAATTCTATCATGAATTTGGAATTTGTTTTTTAAACAAGATTACTTACCTTACTATAACATAACCTAGAAAGAAAACTGCTTTTGAAAAAACTCGATATCTCTATAGTGCTTGATGTGTATGATTCTATTCAGGAGTTGCCACAACCTATTCAAAAACTAATGCAAGCTGCAACAGAGGCCAGAGAACGTGCATACGCTCCATATTCTTCCTTTAAAGTAGGAGCAGCATTACAGTTAGAAAATGGAGTTATTGTGGAGGGGAATAATCAAGAAAATGCAGCCTATCCTTCTGGACTATGTGCAGAGCGTGTAGCAGTTTTTTATGCTGGCGCTACTTATCCTGGAGTTGCTATTCAAAATATTGCTTTAACAGTACGTTCTTTAAATCATATTGTAGCTGTGCCAACGCCACCATGCGGATCGTGTAGGCAAGCATTAGCAGAGTATGAGGTGAATCAGAAATCGCCTATGATGGTCTATTTTATGGGAGAAACTGGACACGTAGTTAAAGCTAATTCTGTAAAAGATTTACTTCCATTAATATTTGATAGCTCTTTCTTGAAGTAGCTTTTCTGAAATTTTAAAACCTTAACCCTTTTTTAAGACTTTCACTCCTTTTGTATAAGTATTTATTGTGTTATTTTTGTTATTGCTTTACTGTTTTTGTTAGTGAAGAAAA
>JBNMOX010000230.1:0-3820 GCA_051275835.1 Patiriisocius sp. | reverse complement strand
AAAAACACCCAGATATTAGGTGTTTTCCAAGAGCTGATTGGCTCATAAAAAACCATTAAAATAAAAATAGCTAACGCTAAGGGTCCACGAGATACAAAAGATGAAAGTTTCTCAAAATCAGGAATATAAAAATAAATGCATAACCAGAATAACGAAAATAAACACAGAAAAAATGCGCAAAATTTGTTTATTTTAAAATCATCCATGAACAACTTAGCAAGCCATCCTCCTATAACAAATTCAAATAAAACCGGATTAGAAAGTAATTGAACAATAGCCGTATCTTGGCTCAATATTTGAGCCAAAAACCAGATTGTACACATTAAAACCGTGATGAATTCTAGTTTTTTATTTTTAGCTAAAATTATTGCCAAGCCAAATAAGAGGTAAAAAATAATTTCAAAATTTAAAGTCCATCCCACTTGTAAAAATGGTTTAAAGTGATCTTCAAAGTAATGTGGAATTAATAATAATGATAAAATTAAATGCCTAAGATCAACAGAAGCTGTGCTCCCTGGCACTAATGAAATTATAAGCATAGCAAAAATTGCGACAAACCAAATAGGATAAATTCTTAATACACGTTTTTTAATGTACAGCCAAATGTCTATATTATTTCGTGAGGTATAAAAAATTATAAAACCCGATATCAAGAAAAATATATCTACACCAATGGCTCCTATTTTAGTAAAAGCGCTCTCAGATAACCAAAATGGTGCTGTCGCGTTAAGTTCCGAAGCTCTCTTTATAATCAATCCATGTGCATGATAAAATACAACAATGATTGCAGCTAGTCCTCTTAAAAACTGTAAAGTTAGTAATTGCAATTGTCTTTCCTTCATATTATAAAAAAAACCACGAACAATATTTTCACACAACGCCAAATTACTTAGTTTACCTCCCTAACTTTCCAAATTTGTATATACCTCCAAACCTTTTCCTTATTAATCCATGAGAATGAGATTTAACGATAAAAGTTGTACCTATGGCTAACAGAAAATATAGTCAATCAATCGGATATAAACCCCAATCGTTATAGGTACATATTAGTACATATGAGTAGCATCTCATATGTACTAATTTTTGTTCGTTCTAAGAAAAAAAACTAAAAAAAATTCAATTGCTAACGTTTAGTGTTCACTTACTGCGATAACAAATTTGGAATATTCCTGATTTGTCAAAGCAGTTATATCAAAATAAAATTAATAGTAATAGTGCGTGTAAACCGACTAAAAGTTATTAACTTTTAACTCGCAGCTTTCTTAAATTAACAAATATTTTAGACACTTCTTTAGGGAATAGCACCCGATATAATAGCGCATAACAAATGCAGCCAAGAACAACCCCGCAGCAAATCTTAATGATTGAATTCATCTCTTGTAAAACAGATTGCAATGCAATATGAACAATGATGCCCATCAAGATAGAGGATAATAGCGCAGGGGTAATGTTTTTTATCACCCTTATTATTGTGAAAGATAATAGATTTTTTAATATCATTAACATTGTGATGGTTATACAAAATGACACAAACACAATTGCTGTTACCACATAATAAATTGAATGTTGGGAAAAAATCAACACTAATGTTGTTACGACACAAAACTCAACAAGCCGTATTTTTAAAGGCATATTTGAATTATTAGTTGCATGACAAAGTGGGGCAAAAAAATAATTTAGCGTTGAAAAAATACCACCTAAACATAATATTTGTAGAATAAGACCACTATCTGCCCATTTTTCACCAAATGCTAAAATCACGACTTCAGGGCCGACCACATAAACTCCTATAAAAGCTGGAAATGAAAAAATTGAGCACATTTTAATAAAATTCAAATAACACTTTTCAAGTTCTACAGGATCCTTTTTTAACTTTGAAAAAGCTGAAAATGAAACATCAACAATGGGTTTAAGTGTGAATTGCACAATCACGTCTAGTAGTTTTCCTGCAATTTTAAAATAGCCAAGTGTGGCAACGCCTAAGAAAAATCCAATTGTTAGATCAACGAAACGAAAAATACCTTGACCAATAAGTCCGCTTAACATGATCGGTTGCCCTTGCTTCAAGGTACTAATAAAGTTCGAATATGATATTTGTAATTTAGGGCGCCAAGTAACACCTCTCCACAAAAGTAATAACGCTAAGGCTGTGCTAATTATTCTTTGTATTATCAAACTATAAAATCCAAAATCATTGTATGCGAGATAGATTGCAATGGCGCCGGCTAATATTGAAGAGCCTAGTAGCCTAATAGCTATTGCTTTGAACTTAAAATCTTTCCTCAACAATGCTTCTGGAATAGTTGATAATGCCTGCATTAACGGAACAATTGATAAGATCTGTAAGGATATTGCGAGTCCCGGGGCATCAAAGATCGATTCAATATATGTGGCACTAATTAAAAATAATAAACTGGTAACAATACCTATAATTAACGTGGTCATAAAAACATTGTTTTCAGTATTATCTATATTGGTTTTTGTGCTTCGAATAATTACTTGAATAAGCCCATAACTAACTAATGTTTTAGTCAGTTCAACAAACACGATAGCTAATGCAGCCGTACCGAAGTCAACTGGTGACAATATCCGAGAGATAATAACAAAGATAATTAATCCGGATATTTGGTAGCCTGCATTACCTATTATCCCCCAAAGCGACCCATTGATGATTTTTTTGTAAAGCGACATGATAATTTATTTTCTTATTTTCTTGTAATGAATAGGGTTAATGACTTTTTTAAACCATAATTCTTTTAGGTATTCTTTAACCAAATGAGTTTTAGTAACCTTTTTATTTTGCGTATCTACTAGTTCATAACCCAGTAATTCAAGAGCATTTTTAGCATAATATTGAAAGTCAGCGATATTTTGATTGGATAATTTTAACATCCAGTCTGTGGCTCTACTTTTATCTGTTGAACTTCCAACAAGGGAATGTTGATTTTCCGTAAATTCAGGTAGAAATGAAGCGTCAAGGTATTCTGTTTTGCTAATTTCCCTTATGTTTAAAAAATCCAATATGCCTTTTATTGTTGCTGATTCGTTGTTGAGCAGATCTTCATATTTTACCAATATAGTTTTGGCTGGAAATAGATTTTGTGTAATGGCACCGTACAATAAATTATTTAACCAGTATTTTGCAGCTGTTAAAAATGTATTTGGCCCCCATTCTAAAGGGATTTGAGAATTGGCTACTGCACGGCCGTCTCTGACTATATGTATAAAAGCACAATCTTTAAAAACACTATTAAGCTGCTTTGAATATCTTAAATTTAAAGGAGTATGATCGATCCAATAACGTATTTCCTTGTTTGGTCTGTATTCATGTAAAAGATCACAATAATATTCCTCATAACACTTATGTTGTTTATTTTTTATATCTTTTAAATCCACATTCCACCGTTGAAATATTGGGTTTAGTTGCAATTTTTCACTATATTCCATAGAGTTAATTGGTTCATCAAATAATAATTCTGTTTTAAATGATGATTCCGGTGTTACAACACTAGCCTCAATACAAGACAACAGTGAAGCCAGCAGTGTCGTGCCGCTGCGGTCTGCCCCACCTATAAATATACTCTTCATTATTATACTCTTCATTTTTATACAAACGAAACCAATCAACAAACTGTTGCATAACATATTCAATATTGGTATTAATCTTAAATCCAACTTCGTTTTGTAAACTATCAATATCAGCAAAAGTCGCGGGTACATCACTTGCTTGCATTGGCATGTAATTCTTTTTGGCTGCTTTACCTGCCGCTTTATCTATCGCCTCAATAAAACTCATTAATGCAATGGGTTTATTATTACC
>JBNMOX010000229.1:0-3838 GCA_051275835.1 Patiriisocius sp. | reverse complement strand
ATTCGTTCCTTGTTGGAGCAAGAAGGCTTTCACAATACGGGTATTATGAGTTACAGTGCCAAATATGCTAGTGCCTTTTATGGGCCCTTTAGAGATGCGCTAGACAGTGCTCCAGTGGATATTAAAAACATCCCAAAAGACAAACAGACCTACCAAATGGATCCTGCCAACAGAGCAGAAGCTATAAAAGAGACGCTTATGGATATAGAAGAGGGAGCAGATATTGTAATGGTTAAGCCAGGGTTGTGCTATCTAGATATTGTGCGTGATGTACGGGATGCGGTAGATGTTCCAGTAGCCGTATACCAAGTTAGTGGCGAGTATGCTATGTTAAAAGCTGCTGCAGAAAGAGGTTGGTTAGATCACGATGCTGTGATGATGGAACAACTGTTGAGTATCAAAAGAGCAGGGGCGCATATGATAGCAAGTTATTTTGCTAAAGATGTGGTAAAATTAATCTCTTAAAATACCAACACATAAAGAGTGGAACCCAAAGAGGTCGGCTTTAGTCAAAACATCTCAGAAGGTGCCTATGTATAAAGTTCGGTACCTTTGTTTAACATTGCATTAAAAACACCTTCGGAAATATGAAATTCATGCCCCTTTTAGTATGTATCCTAATCTCAGCAACAACTATGGCACAGCAAACAACACCTAAAGAAGCTTGGCTTGAAAAATGGGAAAACTCAAAAAACTATCTTATCGGAATTGCTGAAGCGATGCCAGAAGCGGATTATAATTTTAAACCCACCGAGCGTCAAATGACTTTTAAAGAACAACTCGTGCACATTAAAGGCAATATGGACTGGTTGAGCAACACCTATTTCACAACAACAAATTTTAAAAGAAAAAAAGAAGCCCTTCCAGAAACAAAGGAAGAAACTATAGTGCTTATCACAGCAGCATTTGATAAGGCAAAAAACATCATTACGAATGCTTCAGAAGAAAGCTTATCTGAAACAGTTGACTTCTTTGCGGGGCCAAAGAGTAAAATTCAAATATTAAATTTATTACAAGATCACGTATCGCATCATCGCGGACAACTCATTGTATATTTAAACCTTAAAGACCTGGAGCCACCTAGTTATATAGGCTGGTAATAAAACATTTTATAAGAAAAGCTATCTGTACAATGGTCAAGCTTTTATTACACCTTATTTCATACCTTGCATAAAAACCAACACTAACAATGACATTACTAATAGCTTACGCAGTACTTTCTATTTTCTTTTCATTTTTGTGTTCTATTCTTGAAGCAGCGCTATTAAGCTTCACTCCAACATTCATTAAATTGAAAGCAGCAGAAGGAAAAGGGTATGCTAAAACACTAGCCGCTTTAAAAAAAGACATTGACCAACCCCTCATTGCAATTCTTACCATCAACACAATTGCACATACAGTAGGAGCAATATTAGTGGGGGTACAGGCCGAAAGCTTGGACTTTGATATCGATATTTTTGGCATAAACATCGTGGGAATTGTGTCGGCAATAATGACTTTATTAATTCTAATTATTTCTGAAATTATTCCAAAAACTATTGGTGCAACCTACTGGAAGAGCTTAGGAGGTTTTACCGCTATAGCATTAAAGGTGATCATTTTTCCACTAAAATATTCAGGAATCCTCTGGCTACTTAACTTAACAACAAGATTAATTGGCAAATCAGCACATGTAATCGCCATGAGCCGTGAAGAATTTATGGTCATTACAGACACTGCAGAACAAGAAGGTGTTTTTGAAGAAAATGAAAGTGCTGTAATTAAAAACTTGTTGGCATTTAAGTCTGTGCAGGCTAAAGATGTTATGACGCCCTTTCCTGTGGTAACAACAGAAAGCGAGGATGTTACTTTAGAGAAATTTCAGAAAACACATAAAAATTTACGCTTTTCAAGAATCCCAGTCTATAAAGATAAGTCTCATAATATTACTGGTTTTGTAATGAAAGATGATGTCCTTGAAGAAATTATTGAAGAACATGGCAGCAAAAAACTAGGTGATATTAAACGCGAAATACCTATGGTTGATGGCGCCAAGCCAATACCCGAGTTATTTGATACATTTATAAGTAATAGAGGTCATATCGCTCTGGTAGTAGATGAATTTGGAAACACAATAGGGGTTGTTACCATGGAAGATATTATTGAAACACTCTTAGGCCTAGAAATCATGGACGAAAGTGATACCGTTGAAGATTTACAGCTTCAAGCAAGAAAAAATTGGGAGCTCAGGGCCAAACGCATGGGAATTAAAACTAAAGAATAAAACCTCATTACCTAGTAATAGATTTAGGTGTTAGGTTTCTAAAGATTGTAGTAAAGAATTGGGCTACATCATAAGGCTTTAAAATAATATCATCCATACCAGCCTCTACAGTTTTTTCGCGGGCTTCTTCAATTTCTACTGCTGTTAAGGCAATAATAGGGATGTTTTTATTGAAATTTCGAATGGCTTTAGTTGCTTCTACACCTCCCATATTAGGCATATGAATATCCATTAAAATAAGACCATAGTCGTTTTTCTGCGCCATAGTAACAGCTTGTATCCCATCATCTGCAAGGCTACATCTAAAATTTTTGGATTGCAATATTTTTTGAGTCACCTTTTGGTTGATTTTATTATCATCAACAATGAGGATATGTATATTTTCAAAAGAAGCATTTTTGTCTACGTTCGTTTCTTGAGACACTGGCTTAAAATCTGTATCTATTTGAGCTAGGTTTTGTTCAAGTGGTATAATAAAAGAAAATATAGATCCGTTTCCAACTTCGCTTTTCAATTCAATTTCACTGTCATAAACAGCTAAGAGTTTCTTTACAATGGGTAAGCCCAAACCAGTGCCTTGATAATTGTAATTATTATGTTCTACTTGCGAAAATTCCTCAAAAATCAAAGCGTGCTTCTCTTTGGGAATACCGATTCCGTTATCCTTGATAAAAAACTGAACACGATAACGTCCTTCCGTAGTTTTCTCAAGGAGTTTAATAATAATTTCTATCGTTCCATTTTCATTAAACTTAACAGCATTTCCAACCAAATTCATTAAGATTTGAGACAGTTTAATAGAATCCCCCAGCATATTGTCTGGAATAGCCTCATCGATGACAACATTTACTTTATTATTGTTTTGCTGAAGACTAAAACTAAAAGAAGCCGTAATGTTTTTGATAAGTAAACTAAGCTTAAATGGTGATTTCTCAAGCTTCATCCCATTTGCATCTGCTTTATTAAGTGTGAGTACATCATTGATTAAGGCCAATAAATAATCTGCAGAAAACTTAAGAGACTTAAGGTCTTCTTTATGTGATGCCAAGACTGCGTCTTCAAGTAAAATAGAAGAAAGCCCAATCACTCCATACAAAGGAGTCCTTAACTCGTGACTTACTGTCGAAAAGAATTGTGTTTTTAGCTTTGACAATCGTTCTGCTTCCTCTTTGGCAAGAATAAGTTCCTTGTGCTTTGCATTTAAATTATTTAGATAATTCTTTCTGTTTCTATACAACATAAAAGCAGCAATAGTAGCTAAGAAGAGAATGATAGAAGTGGCTATAAAAACAGCCATTAATTGGTTAGACTTATTGGCTAACTGATCTGATAATAGTTGTTCACCTTTAATTAAACCGATCTCTTTCTGATATTGCTCTAATTGTAATCGAGCACTTACCTCCTGTAATTGTTGCGCTCTTATAATTTTATTGAATTTCTTATCAAATTCTATGTTCTTTTTTAAACTACGAATAGCGGCTTCACCATCTCCATTTTTTTCATATGCGGCGGCTAAAAAGTGCTGCGTTTCTGCACTTTGTTTTAAAAAATTACCGTCCACAGATCGTATTGAGT
>JBNMOX010000228.1:0-3838 GCA_051275835.1 Patiriisocius sp. | reverse complement strand
TATGCGGACTAATTGTTTTTTGAATTCCTGCTTTTTCGACCAGTTGTTTAATAATGGTAAATATCATGGCGCGTGTGAGTCCATTTCCTCTTCTGTTTAAGAATAAAGTATCTTGTGCTTGAGGCTGCACTTTTTGATGTACACGTATTTGCTTACGGTATAATTCGATATATTTTATAGTCGTATCTCCAATAGGTACAAAGCGTTGTTTGTCTCCTTTTCCTGTAATTTTCATAAAGCCTTCTAGAAAGAATAAATCTGAAATTTTAAGGCCAGTCAATTCGCTTACTCGTAAGCCGCAACCATATAGGGTTTCAAGTATAGATCTATTTCTTCAATCGCTAGCGTGTCTGGCAGCTTTCTACCCATTTTTGGGCTTTCAATAAGCTCTAGTGGATTGGTAGTTCTGTATTCCTCAAAGATGAGATAGTTAAAAAAACCTTTGAGGCCAGAAATGATTCTACTTTGAGATCTTGGATGTACATCTTTGGCTATCGTATATATAAATTGTTGCACTATTTCTGCAGAAATTGAGATAGGCGTCTCTTGTATTTTTGCAGTATCCAACCAAGATATTAATTTTTTGATATCAAAAGTATAATTAGAAATTGAGTTTGCAGATAGGCCACGTTCAATACGTAGATAGTTTTGATAGTCTGTTATGGCTTGTTTCCATTGCATATTTAGACACTAATAATTTATAATTAAAAACAAATTAAAGATAGTAATAACAAACCTGTTAAGCTATATATAAGTATATTTGATGCATAACCCTTAAAAATTACTCAATTGAAAAAATTAACAGTATTACTATTTGCTATATTTTTTAGCGCTACAGGATTTTCACAAGGAATCGACCTAGGTATTAAGGCGGGAGCAAACTTTGCTACTCTAAGCGATGCCGGAAACGGACCCTCAAGCAAAACAGGTTTTCAAGCAGGTGTTTTTGCCGGATTGAAGCTCGGTAAAAAATTAGGAATTCAAGCAGATCTATTATATTCTCAACAAGGAGCTGATTTTAACTTAGAGGAATTCGATATAACCTACGTAAACATCCCTGTCGTTTTGAAATACTATGTGTTTCGCGGTTTAAATATTCAAGCAGGACCTCAATTTGGATTTGTAGTAGATGACAACATTGAAGAAGTAACTTCTGGACTTCTTGAAGCTGAAACTACCGATGTCTCAGGAGTAATCGGTTTAGGCTATGATTTGCCTTTTGGATTGCGAGTTGATGGAAGATATAATTTTGGTCTTACGGAGGTTATCAAAGGTGTTGATGGTAAGAACTCAGTGTTTACATTGGCTTTAGGATTTTCTTTTCTATAAATTTTAATATATAATAGTAGGACCTTCGTCTTATTTTTATAAGTATTTAGTGGAGAAATAGAAAAAAGTGGAAGCCTTGGTTTCTACTTTTTTATTGGGCTAAATAGTGTATTTTTGTTCTTTAATTATAAAAAAACATAGGATGAAAAAAGTACTTGTATTACTTTGTTTACTAGCAGGATTTACAGTGACTCAAGCCCAAGGCTTTAAAGCAGGATTTGGTGTAGGATATGTTTCAGAGATTGAATCTATAGCTGGTAGTATCGATTTAATTTATGAGCTAAATGAAAAGTGGGGTATCAGTAACACAACGATGTTTACAGTGAACGAACTACCTAATAATAACCGTTTAAAATGGTTAGCCTTTGACCTTAATGCTCGTTATAAAGTATATAAGGAACTGTATGTGCTTGCAGGAGCACAATTTATGTCTGAAGCACTTCTTGAAAAACAATTTATAGGAGGTTTTGTTACTGGAGAGACAACGGTAAATAATGCAGAGTTTGGCGGAAATATTGGGGCAGGATATAAATATCATCTTATAAGCAATGTCAATATATTTGCTGAAATAAAATATACCTTAATAAATTCTGAACCAGCAAATAGTTCTGGTTATGTCCACGGAAGACTTGGTTTGGTATTCGATTTTTAACACTGTTTTATACTATCATTCAAAAACGAAAGAAGTCAATTTCTTTCGTTTTTTTATTTTCTATATTTGACGTATGAAACTTATTATTATCAATGGTCCAAATTTAAACTTGCTCGGTAAACGCGAAACGTCTATATACGGTACTACATCTTTTGAACCTTTTTTTGTTGCATTACAAGATCAGTACAGCCATATAGAACTGTCTTATTTTCAATCAAATATTGAAGGCGAGCTTATTGATACTTTACAGCAAGTAGGCTTTGATTATGATGGTATTATCTTAAACGCTGGTGCATATACCCATACATCTATTGGTATTGGAGATACTGTGAAGGCAATTACAAGCCCAGTTGTAGAGGTACACATTTCTAATACATTTTCTAGAGAAGCTTTTAGGCACCAATCATATATTTCTGCTGGAGCTAAAGGAGTGATTTTAGGTTTTGGACTCCAGAGTTATCAATTGGCTATAGAGAGTTTTTTAAGGCAATAAAAAAATGCCTAACAGTTCTTGTTAGGCATTTTTTATAATTAACTATAAACTTTAAGCTAACCAGCCTTTTTGGGTTGCTCCCTTGCTATAGAAGTATAAGAAAATACTTAATAAAATAACAATAAGAGGCATAATAGCTGCTTCCATACCCATAAGGCCTATCGTGTTGCTTCCTATTAGCCAATATCCCTGAACTATTAGCACAGTTACAAGTGATATTAAAAATAAGGGTACTGCTAGCTTTTTACGAACGAATAAAGTAATAGAACCTAAGAATCCTGTAATAGTGCAAATACCAAATAAGACGTAATACCAAGTAGGCATATTGGTAAATAATTCTATCTGTTCTGGTGTATATGTCTCTTTGTAAGATTCGAGCATGGCATCTTGCATAAAGGTGGCTACAATAAATTGAAAAAGCCCTATAATATTCCATAATAAGGCTAGTACAGCGATAATCCAGAAACTCTTGTTGGGTTTGTTTAGCGTGTTCATATTAATTGGTTTTAGAGGTTGTGTTGTATAAATATATAAAAAATGGACTATATTAGTCATCAAATTCCACGATAATGACTAATAGTGTTTCAAAAGCTTCTCTTGATTTTCTTCAAAAACTTCAAAAAAACAATCATAAAGATTGGATGCAAGACCATAAAAAAGAATACCAAGCAAGTGAGGTATCTTTAAAAAAATTTTACGCTGAAATATTAGCGGGTTTATCTGTTTCAGATGAAATTGAAAAACAGAAAATTTTCAGAATCAATAGAGATATTCGTTTCAGTAAAAATAAAACACCATATAATTCCCACAGAAGTGTTAGTTGGAGTAGGGCAGGGGCGCATAGGCGTGGTGGATATTATCTGCGTATTGAGCCAGGTAAAAGTGCTATTGCAGGTGGTTTTTTTGGGCCAGAACCCAAAGATTTACTTCGTATTCGTAAAGAGTTTGAAATGGATAGCGATGAAATTAGGGCTATTTTACAACAAAGGGATTTTAATAAATTCTACGGAAATTTTAATCAAGAATATGCTGTTAAAACAGCACCGAAAGGTTTTAGTAAAGAAGATACAAATATAGATTTAATACGACTAAAAAGTTTTTTTGTAGTGCACGAGTTTACAGATAAAGAAGTGCAGTCTCCTGTTTTTAAAGATGTCGTTGTGAAGGGGTTTGAGCTACTCAGGCCTTATTTTGATTATATGAGTGATGTGCTTAGCACAGATCTTAACGGTGAATCTATGGTATAAAAAAAGTCGATTCTTTTTATAGAATCGACTTTTTAATATGTATTAATTGTTATTCTTTTAGTTCAACTTAAAAGTAACTCTTCTTACAAGTTGTCTTGCTTCTTTAGATGTTTTATA
>JBNMOX010000227.1:0-3846 GCA_051275835.1 Patiriisocius sp. | reverse complement strand
AATACTGTTTAAAATCGGTATTATCTATTTTGTAGTAGCCTTTATCTATTTCAGAAAAATTAACATAGCCATCGGGTTGAATAAAGTACACATTAGGTTTTTTCACAAAACTAACCTCTTCAATGTTATCTGGTTGTTGTGCCCATGAGGTATCATAGAATAACTGCTTGCTTAGCACCGGAATTAAGGTAAAAAGCCCCATAGCCGCTAGCAACAATTGAAGTACCATTATTTTTTTATAATGTTGCCATAAAAAGAAGGCAACCAATGCTGCTACGATAATAATACCGACTGTTATTTTCTTTTGAATCCCTGCATACAGACAAATTTTCATTAAAAATAAAAAGGTAAATACACCCAAAAAAGGAAGTACGTATTTTTCCCACCTTTGCAAAAATGGTGCTTTTTCGAATACTTTTTTAGTGATAAAAAAAACAAGAGCTGGGAGTACAATAAAACTTCCCACAAAAAAACCAAGATGTCCCCAAGAATTTACTAATGGAAAATTATTGCTATAGTAAAACAAGACAGGATACAAACCAGCAGCTATGGCAGCAAGCACTATATACTCTTTGTTAGAACTTAAAAAAGAGGCGAGAAAAGAAGATGTGTTCTTAGCGGGCATCTATGTTTTATTTTTTAATAAGTACAAAACTCTTTTAGTGCCGGGCACGACTTCTTTTTTCTCTATGGTAAAATACTCCTGATATCCAGCTTCAAACATATCTTGATTATAGAAATCAAAATGATTTATAAATTCTCGTTTTCTCACCAATAATGACTCTACCCAAGAATCTTCCCGTGTTGGAAACTCTATTACTAGGTGTTTTGAAAAAGCAGCAAAAAACTGAGCCGACCGTTCAAAGGGCACATTACCACTTAAGGTAATATGATGTATGAGCGCTAATGCCATGGTTACATCTGGACTGTAGTGTTGCAACCGCTCTACAAGAGAATTACGCTCTGTATTATTTAATCCTATCCCGGGAGCTGGCTGTAATACATCACATACAAAAGGCAACATATTAGTTTCTTTATTTTGCTGTACTTGTTTGTAATTATATGCTACGGCGTTACTATCAATATCGGTTACAATTACATGTGGCACTTTGTTTACAACGGTACGTGCAAAGGTTCCATCATTACCTCCTACATCAATCAATGTTTGAGGATTCAAGGCCGTTACCCAATCTTCAATTAATGTTTTTTTACCTTGGAATGCAGCATCATTATAATTGGTTTTATCATAATAATCTCCCCACTCTGTCTCTTCTTTAATCGCTAGTTTTTTTATAAAATCAAAGAGGTTATCTATGATATTGTTTTGTGCTTTTCTTGAAAGTTTTGTAATCTCGGTTTCTGCTTTATAATCTTCACTGTGTTTACGCTCCATTTTTGCCAACAAATGTATGTTGGTATAGATGGTAGAACTCAATTTAGTTTTACCTGGGAGCAAGGATGAAATCAACTTTACAGGAATACCATCTATATGCGTTTGTAGCATTTTAAAAATCTCCGTACCATGGTAGCTTGCTAATACTAAAGGACCAAAGAAATGCGTAATAAATTGTTTATAAGCGCGCCAAGGAGTATTCTCTTCATAAAAATCAAAAGACAAAGTATCAATAAACACAGGGTTTCCCTTATGAAATGTTACGTTATAAGCTGAAGCATCTTTTAGGCTAAAGCCTTTTGACAAGGCATATTTGTGAGTTTTCAAGGTATGTAATGCGGCATGCTTATACTGTTCAAAACTCCATTCATACGGGTTCGTAATAAAAGGAATGGGCTCTGGTGTAATGACTATTTGTTGTTCAGAAACTGTTGTTTCTTCATGCGGTATCAACAATCCATTTTTAATTAAGGTTTTAAAAAAACCGCTGTCTTTTAAGGCATTATACTGTTTAAAATAAATAGGATTAATGGCACGTCTTAAGACATCACCATCATGAAACATATACCCAGAAGGGTCTCTAAAAGAAGCCTCATGTGTGTTAGTACTATTTTGTTTCATCTGCGTCATCTTTATCATCGATGTCTATAGAATCATAGGTATCATCTTCATCCTTAAGTAAACCAAGAAATCCTTTAATCTTGTACATCACACCTCTAGAAAACAATAAAACACCTGCAGCTGCGGCTACAATGGCTTGAACTATCATAGCTCCCGTACCTGCATCGAAATATAAAAAATTCATAGTATTATTTTTATGGATAGCATATGTGCTTCTGCAAATAAACTAAAAAACCCCTACTTTATTGGCTGTAGCTCTTCTTTTTCTTCTGAAATAGTAGCACAATGCCATTCAAAACACAATAATAGATAAAAACTAAAATACATCAAAAAACAATCAATTTTTCTTATATTTGTTGTAAACAGACCTACTATGACCATTACACAACTAAAATACGTCTTGGCTGTTGCTGAAAATAAAAACTTTACCAAAGCAGCACAAAAGACTTTTGTCACACAGCCAACACTAAGTATGCAAATACAAAAGCTTGAAGAAGAGCTTGAAATTTTAATTTTTGATCGTAGTAAAAAACCTATTGAACTCACACCCGTAGGACAAAAGATAGTGAGTCAGGCACGCAATATTGTCAATGAAAGTGAACGCATGCAAGATGTGGTGGACCAAGAAAAAGGTTTTATTGGGGGTGAATTTAGAATAGGGATTATCCCAACGGTCATGCCTACCTTATTGCCTATGTTTCTTAAAAATTTTACGAATAAATATCCTAAAGTACAGCTCAAGATAGAAGAACTAACTACAGATGATATTATAAAGAAACTAAATGATGGCCATCTAGATGCTGCTATAGCAGCAACTCCATTACAAAATGAAAACATTAAAGAAAGAGTGTTGTACTATGAGCCCTTTGTGGCTTTTGTACCTGAAAACCATAGACTTTCTGAACACAAGAAACTCAATAGTGAAGATTTAGATGTAGAAGATTTATTATTACTAGAAGATGGTCATTGTTTTAAAGACAGTGTTGTTAACCTATGTAAATCAAAACAATCACAGACAGAAGACAGTTTTCAATTACAAAGCGGAAGTTTTGAAACACTCATTAAATTATCTAATGAAGGATTGGGCATGACCCTATTACCCTATTTACACACCCTAGATATTTCAGAAAAACAAGCTAAGAAACTACGCTACTTTACAGAACCTTCCCCAGCTAGAGAAGTAAGTATCATCTATAGTAAAAGTGAATTAAAAATGCAAATTATCGATGCCCTCTATGATGTCATCGCTGGAGTAATACGGGGTGCAATACGCTTTGATGATGTTAAGATTGTTAGTCCGTTGAAATAGCTATTCCCTTCAAAAAACAAAAAGCACACCGTAGCGTGCTTTTTTTATGGTTTTAATTGAATTAAACATTGATTTAATTGAGGATTTTGCTTTATCAAAGAATCCAACCAGATCATTAATTCCTCAATTTCATAAGGTAATAATCGAGTGATTGCTTTTTCAAGCTCCTTGCTGAAAAGTTGAACATCAAAACTTACTTTAGATAAGACAGCTTTGGTATAGTCAAACATTGCTCTAGCCATAAGGTATAAGTACTAAAAGGTTAGGTAGTTTTTTATGCTATAGTTTGTTGTTTAGATTAATAACTGCTTCAATGTAAGAAATAATATTCAAAAAAAAGAGGATTGTTAACAACTACAGTACGTTAAAGTTATCTAAAAACCTGATTAACGTCCTATTTATGAAGACCTTACTTTAAGAGTCCACTCAAAATTAAATTCAGAAACCACATTGCCCTGAGTATCTTCTCCTATAGATTTCATCCAACAGGTTTGTCCTTCACCCGTTTTAATAGCTGCATTAA
>JBNMOX010000226.1:0-3875 GCA_051275835.1 Patiriisocius sp. | reverse complement strand
CAAAGCCAATGCACAGCTTATTAAAAGAGATGCATTGATGGTCATAGATACCACAAACAAAATAAAATTTCAGAAAAACCGAAGAGAAGGCATCAACAAAGCCAAGCGAAACGGCCTCACCATTGCAGTCGACACTAATTTTGAAGGCTTTTGGAAGGAGGTATTAATCCCTAACCTAATGAAAAAACATGGTATTGCTCCGGTGCATTCTTTAGCAGAAATACAACTACTTGCTTCAAAGTTTCCCGAAAATATCAAGCAGGTAAATGTCTATAAGGACAATATCATTGTGGCTGGAACTACAGTCTTTTTAACTAAAACAACCATTCACCCACAATATGTTTCTGGAAACAGTGATAAAAACGCCTATGGAAGTTTAGACTTAGCATATGATTACATTATCAATCATTTTGATACAACTAAGCGGTATTTTGATTTTAATATTTCAAGTGAAGCAAATGGCACAAGCTTAAATAGTGGACTCATTTTCTGGAAAGAAAGTTGTGGTGCACGTACCTATGTGGCTGATAATTACGTTGTAGAGACAGTTGCCTTTAAAACCCTAGATTTACAAGTGATATGATACCATTTATAGACATACATGCCGTAAATAAACGTTTTGAGCCGTCCTTCAAAAATCAGTTTCAAGATTTTTTGGACCGAGGTTATTATATTTTGGGAAATCAAGTCACTGCTTTTGAAAGTAGATTTGCAGCCTATTGTGAAACCCAATATTGTATAGGAGTTGGCAATGGTCTAGATGCTTTGCGACTCATCCTTGAAGGCTATAAAGTTCTAGGAAAGCTACAGGAGAAAGATGAGGTTTTAGTCGCTTCCAATACCTATATAGCGACCATCATTGCTATTAAACGAGCAGGGCTAAGCCCTATATTAGTAGAAACAGAAAAAGAAACCTTTAATTTTAATATTTCGGCTTTAAAAGAAGCAATTTCGCCAATGACAAAAGCCATTATGCCCGTGCATTTGTATGGACAAATAGCGCCAATGGATGAAATAGATAGAGTCGCAGTGTATCATAATTTATTGATTATTGAAGATGCAGCACAGGCGCATGGTGCAATACATAAAAACGGAAAACGCGCTGGAAATTTAGGACATGCGGCAGGTTTTAGTTTTTATCCAACAAAGAATTTAGGAGCCCTTGGCGATGGTGGTGCTGTTACCACAAATGATGCTTCCTTGGCAGCTGTTATAAAAAAGCTACGCAATTACGGGTCTTCATCAAAATATGTTAATGATATACTAGGAGTAAACTCTAGACTTGATGAAATTCAGGCTAGCTTTTTATCTGTAAAATTACCTAGTTTAGATACCGATAATGAAAGAAGAAGAACCATTGCAAATGCGTATATAAAGGGTATTACGAATCCTAGAATTGTATTGCCTATCTATGATGGTAGTAAAAATCATGTATTTCATTTGTTTGTGGTTCAAGTAGAAGCCAGAAGCGAATTTCAAGACTTCTTAAAGCAAGAAGGGGTTGGAACCTTAGTGCATTATCCTATTGCTCCGCATCAACAAGAGGCGTTCAAAGAATTTGACACACTAGCGTTTCCTGTTTCGGAAACACTACACCAGCAAGTTATTAGTTTACCAATGAGTCCTGTAATGACTGCTGTTCAAATTGAAAAAGTAATCAACGTTGTAAACGCATACTAATTGAGAATTCCAGATTTTATTAAAAGTAATCTACTACTAAAGATGACTTCTTTAAATGCAGTAGTTATCTCTATCCGATTATTTTTTTCCGTTTTTATTCAGCGTTTAATTATAGATTCTGTTGGTGCAGAAGGCTTATTTAAAATAGGGCAATTAAGAAGTTTAACTCAGTTGCTTACATCGCTAAGTTCTTTAGGTGTTTTTAATGGGGTTGTAAAATATTTGGCAGAGTATAAAGATGACAAGCAAAAATTACAGGAATTATTTTCTACTGCTTTTGTCTTGTTGTTGGTGGGTTCTTTAGTTTCAGGAATACTGCTTTTTGTATTTGCTAATCCAATAAGTAACTACCTTTTTACAGATAGTATAGATTATAGTTATGTGATACAATTTGTTGCCATATTAGCGCCTTCAATTGCTTTGCAGCGCGTTTTTAGTGGAGTCGTAAATGGCTTGTCTGAGTATAAAAAGTTTGCGAAAATTGAATTGATAAGCTATTTATTAAGTGCAGGTCTTCTCGTTTTTGCATTGCTTAATTATGATGTAGGTGTCGCTTTAATGGCTATTGCACTAGCTCCATTGATTCAGGTTGTGGTTGTGTTAGTTATTTTTTATAGGATTTTAAATACCTATGTTCAGTTTTCTAAGTTATCTTTTAAAACTCCTTTTCTAAAAAATTTACTAGCTTTTACACTCATGTCTTTTGTTTCAACCGTGTTATTGCATTTTGTAGAAATGGATATTCGTTCAATGCTAGCTGAAAAGATGACTGAAAAAGATGCTGGTGTATGGACCGGAATCACCTTTATATCTAAAAACTATATGGTTTTTGCTGGCTCTTTATTTTCTTTATACGTACTCCCAAAGTTTGCAGGCATCTATTCAGGCACAGATTTTAAGCGAGAAGTAGTATCTATCTATAAAACCTTATTACCTATTTTTGGTTTAGGCATGCTCATTGTCTTTTTTTCAAAGCCCTTGATTATTCGCTTTATTTATATAGGCCTTGATGAAATGCTCCCTTTGTTTAAATGGCAATTGCTAGGAGATTTTATTAGATTGGCATCTTTGGTTCTTGCACATCAATTTTTGGCAAAAAAGATGGTGCGTAACTTTATCTTTTCAGAGTTGTTGTCGTTAGGATTATTTTATGGATTTGCCAATTATTTAGTTATAAACTATGGAGTAGAAGGTATTGTTATAGCGCATTTCTTACGTTATATCATCTATTTTATAGTGGTTGTATTTTTGGTGTGGCGTTATTTCAATAATCAAAAAACACAAGATTTTGATACTCCTATTGTGGAGTAATTTTATTCCAAATATCAGCATACTGCTGTGCTACTTTTTTATAATCATGGTGTGTTGCAATAAAGCTTTTTGCAGTTCTGCCAATATCTATAATCTTTTGCGGATTTGTGATGAGGTTTTTTAAATCCATTACCAAGGTCTCTACATGAGGTAATGCGTTTATCGCAATAGCTTTGTCTAGATTGTAGTGTTTCATAAAAGCGGTTTCTGCACCTGTAAAAACTACTTTTCCTTTGGCCATAGCTTCTAGTGCATTATACCCTTGATCATAGGCAAATACTTGATCTAAGATGATATGTGCATCATTGTATTTCTCTATATATTGTGCATAAGGAATATTTTCAACAATTTCAACCTGGACTTGCTTCGGAAATTTTTGTTGAATGATTGCAATAGCTTTTTCAAAGTATTTGATTCCTTTACTGTGATAATTTGTTCTATTGATGCCCATAAAAATAATAATGGGCCCTTTTATGTCTGTTTCTGAAACGCTAAGCTTTTTAGTATTAACAGGATTTGGTATTAATCCTACATATTTTGAATTCCCTTCTAAAGGCATATGATAATCATAGTCGCTCGCAATAATACCATCTACCGTTTTAAAAATAAAATCATGTAACTTTTTAAAGGGTGGAGAAATGTATTTTATAATGTTTTTAAAATGAGTTTTAGAAACGCTTCCGTCTTTGTAAGAACTTAAAATAGAGTAGGGGTTGGCATCACTTAATTGATGTTGTACGCTTAAATAATCTGTCCCACAGCTCAATAAAAATAATTTCCTATTATGCCGTTTCAAGAACGAAATCATTTTTATTTCGTCTTTTGGAGAAGCGCCAAACGGACTTTCATTAATAAGTTGTACTACATCAAAATCTTTTAGTGTT
>JBNMOX010000225.1:0-3879 GCA_051275835.1 Patiriisocius sp. | reverse complement strand
AAAAATATAACCTTCAAGCATTTGATACAGACGTTATAGATGGAGGTCAAACAGCAAAACCATCAAAATCAAAATCAAAATCAAAATCAAAATCAAAAAGTTCAAAAGTAAAAAAACATACCGTTGCAAAAGGAGATACCTTATATAGCATCTCTCGAAAATTTAATATTTCAGTAGATGATTTAAAGTCCTATAATGGGTTAACAAATAACGCCCTGTCTATTGGACAAGTATTGTATTTGCAAGGGTCAAAAAAATAGTAGATGATATACAAAAGAAGTAGTGCGCTTTTTGTAGCGGCACAAAAAGTAATACCTGGAGGGGTTAATTCTCCGGTACGTGCCTTTAAAGCCGTTGGTGGCGATCCCATTTTTGTTGAAAGAGCTAAAGGAGCCTATTTGTATGATGCAGATGGGAACCAGCTTATAGATTATATTAACTCCTGGGGTCCCATGATACTAGGGCATGCGCATGAACCTGTTGTGCGGGCTATTGTGGAGAAAGCAGAGCTAGGGACAAGTTTTGGAATGCCTACTCAAATTGAAACTGAGATTGCCCAATTGGCCGTTTCTATGGTTCCAAATATTGAAATGATTCGTTTTGTAAATAGCGGTACCGAAGCCTGTATGAGTGCGGTACGTTTGGCAAGAGGCTATACCAAAAAAGATAAAATTATAAAGTTTGCAGGATGCTATCATGGACATAGTGATTCTTTTTTAATCCAGGCAGGAAGTGGCGCTGTTACCTTTGGAAGCCCTAATAGTCCAGGTGTTACGCAAGGTACTGCAAAAGATACGCTCTTAGCTAGATATAACGATTTGCAACATGTTGCAGATGTCATTGCACAAAACCCGCATGAAATAGCCTGTATTATTATAGAGCCGGTTGCTGGTAATATGGGATGTATTCCTCCAGTTGATGGGTTTTTGGAAGGCCTTAGAACTTTATGTGATACCCATGGAATATTGTTGATTTTTGATGAGGTTATGACAGGTTTTAGACTGACCAAAGGAGGCGTTCAGGAACTCAAAAATGTACGCGCAGATATTGTGACTTTCGGAAAAGTTATTGGCGGAGGATTACCAGTTGGGGCTTTTGCTGCCAACACAGAAATTATGAGCTATCTAGCTCCCATAGGTCCCGTATATCAAGCTGGAACATTAAGTGGTAATCCATTAGCAATGGCTGCTGGATTTGCGATGCTTTCTGAGTTAAATAATACGCCAGAAATTTTCACATCGCTTGCACAAAAAACAGCTTATTTACACGCGGGGCTTTCAGAAGTATTCATTAGAAGAGGTGTTGCTCATACTATTAATAGAGAACAATCTATGATATCTGTACATTTTATGGATAGCCCAGTAATAGATTTTGAAACGTCTGCCATGGCAGCATCAAATGGCGTATTCAATACTTTCTTTCATGGTATGTTAGACCAAGGTATCTACATTGCACCTAGTGCATATGAAACATGGTTTTTAACAGAAGCACTCACCTATAAAGATCTAGATAAAACCATAGAGGCTGCAGACCATGTGGCAAAATTATTAGCATAAAAAAAGTCCTAATTTCAATAATTAGGACTTTTTAATAATTAAATAAATATTTATTTATTCTCCATGGTTAACCATTTCTTGTATTGTTCTGGAGTAAGTGTTTTTTTCATGGCTCTATCTAAAGAAGTGTCAAATTTTTTCTTGTCTGCAGCTACTTTAGGATCATTTAAATCTTTACCATTGATGCTTTTTCTAGTGTTTACTTCATTTGCAGTAAGTGCTCTAAAAATATAACGTTGTTGGTTCCCATCAAGACCTAATTCTTGACTTAACTCAGCTGTTTTTTGCTTTGCAATAACTTCTGGTCTGTCTTGGTCGGCTGTTAATGATTGCGCAGTTGTGTTCTGAATACCTAGAACAAATACACTGGCGATTGCAATAATTTTTATTAAATTTTTCATAGTCATAGGTTTAAAATCGGTTACTAAAGTATGTAATTTGAATTCAATAAACCAATAATTAAGCCAAAAAACATTTTTATTCTATGAACAGCTATTTTTTGATTCAAAATGCACTTTCTTATAGTGGTATTATCTGAAATGTTCTTCCTCATCCCTTATTTCTTTGGGGTCTATTTATCCTTATTGTAATGGCTCGTTTACTCATTGAACCGCCTCATTGACTCAATACTGCTTTGTATTCTTTTAGGACCAACATACTTTTACTGTAATCTTAAAAAAATATACAATGAAAACAAAGATGTTATTACTAGTGATTCCTTTATTAATAGGAGGGATTCTTTACAAGAGTTATCAGCCTAAAAAAGACCATGCTGGGACAAAGAGAATACTTACTCCTATAGATGGCTGTGTGTTCATGACTGTTATGGGTGAACAATCTTCTAAAGATTTTAATGTCTTTAAAACCAATAAAAATCTTGATTTAGCAATAAGAGATGGTCTTGCTTGGCTCTCTAAAGCACAATTACAAAATGGGGGCTATGGCGCCGGTTCTCATGGAGCACAAAATATAAGAGATCCTCATGCAGTACAAGGAGACCCTGCCACCACAGCAATAGTTGCTACCGCTTTTTTAAGAAGTGGCAGCACCATAAAAAAAGGAAAATATGCTCAAAACTTAAAAACGGCTATTGATTATTTAGTTCGTGAGATCCTTACCAATCAAAATCAGCCTTTTATAACTCAAACAAGAGGAACGCAACTACAAGGTAAATTAGGCGAAAACATAGATGCTGTTATGGCAGCACAGTTTCTTTCTAATTTATTAGATAGAAATATGAAGGGTGTGGACACGAAGCGTGTTAAAAAAGCATTGGCTATTTGTATTTCAAAAATTCAAAATGCAACAGATGATCATGGACGTCAAAAAGGAGCTGGTTGGGCAGGTGTTTTACAAAGTGGATTGGCAAATAGCGCTTTAGAAGCGGCACAAAGTGTAGGTGCAGAAGTGGATGAAGAAGTGTTAGAGCGTTCTAGAGCATACCAAAAATCTAACTATAATAACGAATCTGGAAATGTAAATACCGAAGATGGTGCTGGAGTACTGCTGTATACAGTAAGTGGTAGTGTGCGTGCTACTGCCAAAGACGCTCGTAAAGCAGAGAACGCTATTCAAAGAGCAAAAGATAAAGGTTTGTTAGAAGATGGAGTAGTAACGACAGAAAACTTAACAATAGCTGGCTATAGTGAATCTGAGGCTATTGGATACGCAACCTCTTATAATGTATATCAGTCTGCAAAGAAAACCGCACAACGTGAAGATGTTTTAAATGGTTTTGGAAATAATGGAGGAGAAGAATTTTTAAGCTTTTTGCAAACGGGTGAATCTCTGGCAGTACATCAAGATAAGGATTGGAAACGTTGGTATGATGATATGACTGGGCGGATTCTCAAAATACAAAATCAAGATGGTAGTTGGAACGGACATCACTGTATTACAAGTCCTGTTTTTTGTACGGCAACGAGCTTGTTGTTACTTACAATAGAAAATGATATTGCGTACTTACAACAGATGGGAGAAGAGTAAATAGGTCTTGATTTATAAATGTAGTGTAGTCCTTTTTTGAACTGTAAAAAGAAAGAAATACCTTAGTACAAAGTTCATGTTTTGTAGAAACACTGTTCGTAACCTTGGTAAAGAATACCAAGCCCCTTATGCCAAAAAGGAGGAAACGTTATGAACAGTGTTTTTTTTATTCTTATTAAAACGTTCTCCTGCTATTACAATTTTGAGTATGAGCGTATAAAAGAATACAATCTCCTTTACAATATGCCATTGTAAATAATACGGCTATTAAGACCTATAAAGAACACATTCAAAAAGAAAACGCCAAAATGTGAATTTGGCGTTATTTTGACACTCA
>JBNMOX010000224.1:0-3913 GCA_051275835.1 Patiriisocius sp. | reverse complement strand
AGCTTTCACAGCAAATAGCACAGGAGTATGGACATCAACAAATTGAAAACGAACATATTCTAAAAGCTATATTTGAAATAGACGAATATGTAACTCCTTTTATATTAAAAAAACTACAGGTAAATATTGAGGTACTGAAACAGATCCTTGAAAAGCAATTGGAACGTTTTTCAAAAGTAACAGGTACAGATCTTCTATTTTCAAGAGATGCCGGAAAGACCTTAAATGAAGCAAGTATTATTGCTAAAAAAATGGACGATGTGTATGTTTCTATTGAACACATACTCCTAGCTATCTTTAAAAGTAAAAGCACTATAGCTCAGACACTAAAAGACCAAGGGGTAACCGAAAAAGCAATGCTTGCTACTATTAAAGAATTACGCAAAGGAGACAAAGTAACTTCACAAAGCGCTGAAGACTCTTATAACTCTTTAGAAAAATATGCCAAAAACCTGAATCAATTAGCACAAGAAGGAAAACTTGACCCTGTAATAGGAAGGGATGAAGAAATACGCCGTATCCTTCAAATACTCACTAGACGCACTAAAAATAATCCAATTTTGGTAGGTGAACCTGGCACAGGTAAAACTGCCATTGCTGAAGGTTTAGCGCATCGTATTGTAGATGGTGATGTACCTGAAAATCTAAAAACCAAACAAATATTCTCACTGGATATGGGGGCCCTAATTGCCGGCGCAAAATACAAAGGAGAATTTGAAGAACGCCTCAAAGCGGTCATCAAAGAAGTCACCACGAGCGATGGCGATGTTGTACTCTTCATTGACGAAATACACACCCTAGTAGGTGCCGGTGGTGGCCAAGGAGCTATGGACGCTGCCAATATATTAAAACCTGCTTTAGCAAGAGGAGAACTAAGAGCTATAGGCGCTACCACTTTGGATGAGTATCAAAAATATTTTGAAAAAGACAAAGCATTGGAGCGTAGGTTTCAAAAAGTAATGGTGAATGAGCCAGACACAGAAAGCGCCATCTCTATTTTGAGAGGTATTAAAGAAAAGTATGAAACACATCATAAAGTACGCATTAAAGATGAAGCTATTATTGCAGCAGTAAACTTATCGCAACGCTACATTACCAATCGTTTTTTACCAGACAAAGCCATCGATTTAATTGATGAAGCCGCAAGTAAACTTCGCATGGAGATTAACTCTAAACCAGAAGAACTGGATGTGCTAGATAGAAAAATAATGCAATTAGAAATTGAACTTGAAGCCATTAAGCGAGAGCAGGACGAAAGTAAGCTAAAAACCCTTAGAGGTGAATTATCAAACCTGAAAGATGGACGTAATGAACTTCATGCTAAATGGCAAAGTGAAAAAGATGTTGTAGACACAATTCAACAATATAAAACAGCTATTGAAAATTTCAAAATTGATGCAGAGCGCGCAGAACGAGAAGGCGATTTTGGTAAAGTTGCAGAACTACGCTACGGAAAGATTAAAGATGCCCAAGAAAAGCTAAGTACTTTAGAGACTGAATTAGCTGCAAAGAAAAATGAACATACCCTCATAAAAGAGGAAGTTACCAATGAAGACATTGCAGAAGTAGTTGCTAAATGGACTGGCATACCAGTAACAAAAATGCTACAAACTGATCGTGAAAAATTATTACAACTTGAGGAAGAATTACACAAAAGTGTTGTTGGTCAAGAAGAAGCTATTATCGCAGTGAGTGATGCTATACGCAGAAGCAGAACTGGACTCCAAGACACCAAAAAACCAATAGGAAGTTTTTTATTCTTAGGAACTACTGGAGTTGGAAAAACAGAACTCGCAAAAGCATTAGCACAGTATTTGTTTGACGATGAAAGCGCCATGACTCGAATTGATATGAGTGAATATCAAGAACGGCATAGTGTAAGTAGATTGATAGGAGCACCTCCTGGTTATGTTGGCTATGATGAAGGCGGACAATTAACAGAAGCCGTTAGGCGTAAGCCCTACTCTGTTGTATTGCTAGATGAAATAGAAAAAGCACATCCAGACACCTTTAATATTCTTTTACAACTATTAGACGAAGGGAGATTAACAGACAATAAAGGTCGTGTTGCAGATTTCAAGAATACTATTATCATTATGACGAGTAATATGGGGAGTGATATCATTCAAGAAAAATTTGAAAGCCTAAAAGATAAAGATACCGCTATGGAAAGTGCCAAAATAGATGTTTTAGGATTGCTTAAACAAACCGTGAGGCCAGAGTTTTTAAATAGAATTGATGATATTATTCTATTTACTCCCCTTAGCAAAAATGATATTGAAAAAATAGTAAGCTTACAATTAAAAGGACTCACTAAAATGCTGTCATTACAACATATAACATTAGATGCCACGAAGGAAGCTATTCAATATATAGCAGAAAAAGGATACGATCCACAATTTGGAGCTCGACCTGTAAAGAGAGCGATTCAAAGAGAAGTTCTAAATAAACTTTCTAAAGAAATACTTGCTGGAAAAATAACTACGGATAGCATTATTTTACTAGATAGTTTTGATAACGAATTAGTCTTTAGAAATCAAAGTGATTTAGTGTTAGAATAACTTTAGGGAGGACTACCTTAGATACTATGTTAGTATTCAATAGCTCTTTTTCATAATGAGTTGGTTTTTTGATGACCGTCTATACCTTCGATGTATAGGCGGTTTTTAATTTTTTTTAAAAAAAAACTCATCATACCTGTAACAAAACCAGTTACTTATCGTCATATTATCATAACCCCTTAAACAAAATAAAATGAAACAACAAGACAACATCACCATTATCAAAGAAAAAAAATATAGCCGCAATAACACCTTAGGTGTTTATATATTAAGTATTACTACTGTAGTAGTTACCTATTCCATGTTCATGGCCCAAATTCATTTATAGTATCATTTTGTAAATCATAGAAAATAAGTTCTATTGATATATAAGAACGGATTTTTTTACATTTACAAAAACGATATCATGATGTATTTCAGAAATATAAAAGCCTCCATAGTTGTTATTCTAACAACCATATTGCTACTATCTTGCAACGAATCTAAAGATAAAAAAGCTGTAATTTCAAAAGACATTACTACTTTTTATTTTATTAGGCATGCAGAAAAAGATAGAAGCGATAGCACCAATAAAAACCCCTCACTAACAAAAGAAGGAATAGAAAGGGCTGATAAATGGGCTCTTTATTTTGAAGACAAAGACATTGATCTCGTTTATAGTACAGACTATAATAGAACTCGAGAAACAGCAACTCCTCTAGCTAAAATGAGGAACCTAGAAATCACTTTATACTCTCCTAAAGGGTTAATTTCAGGCAATTTTATAGCAATAAATAAAGGGAAAAATATTGTCATTGTTGGTCATAGCAATACAACACCATTCCTCGTTAACACATTACTTGGAAAAGAGAAATACGAAAACATTGTAGACGATGAGAACAATGATCTTTTTATCGTGACCAAAAAAAACAATAAGACTACTGCTACAAGAGAAAAGGTAAACTAAAATTAACCTATATTCCCCTTTATATTTCTATTTTTGCAGCATGGCTATTCAAAAAAAAATACAAATTAAAAACCGCAAAGCTAGATTTGAGTATGAAATTCTAGATAAGTATACAGCTGGAATTGTACTCGCTGGAACAGAAATCAAAGCCATTAGAGAAGGTCAAGCATCCATTGCAGAGAGTTTTTGTGAATTTAGTGAAGGTGGAGAGTTATTTGTTATAAACATGACGGTTCAAGAATACAGTCACGCCACTCACTTTAACCACAACCCAAAAAGTGAACGAAAATTATTACTCAATAAAAATGAGTTAAAAAAACTTCACAAAAACGTAAAAACATCAGGTCTCACAATTATCCCATTAGTGCTATTTACCAACGATAAAGGACTTGCAAAAATAACGATA
>JBNMOX010000223.1:0-3915 GCA_051275835.1 Patiriisocius sp. | reverse complement strand
GCTCCTATCCAATATTTGGGAAGAGATTCCAAGGATATGAAATACAGATACAATTGGAACGCACCAATTATCTGGTCACAACATGAACCAGACACCTACTATCATGGAGCACAATTGTTATTGCTTACAAGAGACAAGGGTATTACTTGGGAAGAAGTTTCCCCCGATGTATCTAACAATGAAAAGGACAAACAAGGGAAAGGTGGAGGACCTTACACAAACGAAGCTGTAGGAGCCGAAAATTATGGCACATTAGCCTATGTTGTGGAGTCGCCCCATGAAAAAGGAGTTATCTGGACTGCTACCGACGATGGTGTTTTGCAATTAACGAAAGATGGTGGGACCACTTGAAATATTGTAACCCCTAAGAATCTCCCCGAAACCTTGATTAACTCTATTGAAGTTTCTCCGCACGATAAAGCAACAGCTTATATCGCTACCACAAGATTTAAATTTAATGATTATACTCCCGCGATTTATAAAACTAGGAACTATGGTAAATCTTGGACCAATATCAGTTCTGGTATTCCAATTGGTGCTTATACAAGAGTCGTTCGAGAAGATACGAAGCGAAAAGACTTGCTTTTTGCTGGAACAAAATTAGGGGCGTACATCTCTTGGAATGGTGGAAAACAATGGCAATCATTTCAATTGAATTTACCGATAACACCTATTACCGATTTGAAAGTGAGCCATGACGATTTAAGTGTTGCAACCATGGGTAGATCTTTTTGGATATTAGATGATTTGGGACTACTTAGGCAGTTTGAAGGCACTGATACCTCTTTCGCACTAATGCAACCAGAAGATGCAATGATCGGAAATTGGGGGAGTCAATTAAATAGTAGTTCAGATAACGTATCGGGAACAGATGATTCCCAGGGTGTTAATCCTGCGAATGGTGTTGTGTTTTACTATTATTTACCTAAAGCTACAAAGCATATAGCATTAACTTTAGTGATTAAAGATGCCGATGGAAATTTGGTGCGAACCATTAGTTCTAAAGCAGATGCTAATTATTTAAAATATCCTGGTGGTCCTTCGCCTGAGCCCTTACTATCAAACAAAGCGGGTCTTAACCGTTTTGTTTGGGACATGACATACACGAGTTTACCTGGAGCCCCCACTGCGTATATTGAAGGCTCTTTTAGTGGTCATAAGGCGATGCCAAATGCATATACAGCGACCTTCAAACAAGCTGATAAAGTATCTAAAGTAGCATTCAATATAGTGCCAAACCCATTATATGACTTCACTAAAGAAGACTATCAAGAAACACATGATTTTAAAACTAAAACGGAGGCAAACCTCACAGATATGCACCTAAGAGTTAATGCTTTAAAAGAAGTGCAAAATCAGATCGCATTAATCTTAAAGGATTTATCTAAAGAAGAGGCATATAGCAAGGTGAAATCTGAAGGGGAAGCGATCATACAAAAGTTAAAGGCTTGGGATGAAGATATGGTTCAACGCAAATCGAAGGCCTATGATGATGTAGAGAATTTCCCAAATAAATTCACCGCAGAATACATCTTTCTTATCAACCAAAATGATAGTAGCTTACCCAAAGTAAACCAAGCATCAAAAGATAGACTTACGGAGCTTGACGAACAATGGGTAGTACTAAAGAACAGATCAGATGAACTTTTAAACACTATTATTCCTGCCTATAATAAGCTGCTTTGGGATACTGGTATTGGAGCGCTAAAAACAAAATAGTGAATGCGTTTCAGGGACCGAATACTATACCTAATTGGAAGTATTCATTTAAAAAGGTATGATAGATATAGAAAGAATCCAAAATAAACAAATCGGTAAAATCTATAAACCACTATATGTAAGTGAATATAGTACCGTTCGGCAAATTCTAATCAAAGAAGAAATAAAGCAGGATTCTGAACTTATCGTCTTTCAGATAGATTCAGCCTATTTGGCATTTCCAAAACTTTTAATGGCATTCCATCATATTGCAGAGGGGTATATAAAGGAAAAACCCTATATGCTTACCTTTTGTGTTATCTGTAACACAGGAATGATTATGAACCCTGTTGTACATAATGAAATGCTCCACTTTTATGTAGCAGGTGTTTACAACGGAATGTTATTAATGGCTGATACAGAAACAGGATCGTATTGGGATCATATCACGGGTAAAGGATTATATGGTAAATACGAAAATTATCAACTAGAAATATTACAATCCCACCAAGTATTAACCACTAAAGAGGTGTTGGAGCAATATCCAGATTGTTTATACGGGTTAACCAAATTGAATTTCTTTCAAAAGCTGTTTTCTAAATTCCAACATTGGAAAGCAAACACAGGTGGAACTGGATTTTTACCTCCAGGTTTTAGAAAATCTATGTTGACGATAGATAATAGATTGCCAGAAATGGAAATGGGTCTTGGCGTTTGGATTGATTCAAAAGCAAGGTTTTACCCGATAAAACTCATTAAACAAAACGGAAATTATCTTTTTGATACATTCCATAATCGTGCTTTATTAATCTACATCTCACCAACAACTTTTATACCAATTGCGATGTACTTAGATGAAATCACTAGTGTAACTTTTGAAGGCAAAAAATTGTCTTTCCAAAATGGAGATTATGTACTTGGAGGAAATCTATATTCTTCACACAATGAAAAATTAGGGGTAAGCGCTCCAAATCACATTTTTTCCAGATGGTATGGATTTGTTTCCACATTTCCAAATTGCGAAATTAAAAATAATGCCCAGCCTTATTCATTCTTAGTGCTAGCCAAATACTAAATCCCTCGCAAATATGCTATAGGTATTTAATCGATAGCACTTCCTTGGTCTAAGAAAGTTTTACTCTTTTTATTAAGCAGTTCAAGAAATTCTAATTCATGGCCATAGTTTAGCAAGTCAAAATCAAAGGCTTTTTCTTCTTCAACATATCTAATAAATTCTTCTACGCGATGCTCGGGGATATTAAAATTATCGGCTAAAAAGGTAGAGCCAAGATAGTATTTAATAGATTTTGCTGGCACTTCTGGAATTCCAGCTGCTTTTTTATCTTTCACTTCAGATCTAAAAAGCGGTATCAATAATTGATCTACTACGTTTATAACATTTAAACCATTTACCATTGTTTGGCCTTGTGATTGCATGGCTAGGTTTTCAATCTGCTTGCTGCTAGTATCACTAAAGTCAGAGGCGTTCTTCGCTCTTATTCCAAAATAAATAGCATCCAGTTTTGGGCTAAATGTTTTTATCTTATTAAGGTCTGTATTTATGTTACCAGTAAGCTCTGTTTTTGTAATAATAACCTCTTCTAGTTTGTAAATTTCTTCAATCAAAAAAATGCTTAATTTTTTTGATTCTAAAATGGCTTTATTAATTAGAATATCAAAGTTTTCATATTCTAAGGCTCTAATTTCAATTAGATCGTTTAAGGCTACTTCAATTATAAATTTACCATTCTCATTGGACACTGTTCCGGTATTTGATGAAGAATTAAAAATGGTTATACCCTCAATATCATCACCTTCGACAATAATTGTCCCGGTAACATTTTCGCGTTGAATATCTTGAGAAATAGCAATAAAGCTGATGCAAAATACAAATAGAGGTAGTAACTTTTTCATAGGTTAAATTTATAATGTAAAAATAATTCATCCCTGTTCAATTTTAACATTAAATACGGTAAGTTTTTGTTAAAAAAGAGCGCATTCACTCAATTGTAGGGAAGGGGTTAAAACAGCAAGCAACAACGGATATCATTTGTTTTTGATAGGAGAGGATGAAAGGTTAATGCCCCAGAAAACAATAGCTTACTAAGTCAAAACAAACGATATACAAATATGTTAGCAACAAGCTGAAGGAATAGAATGTACAAGCTAAAAAAAGGTGAGCGGTAAGGGTCAACAAACTATCGGATAATTTGTTGA
>JBNMOX010000222.1:0-3934 GCA_051275835.1 Patiriisocius sp. | reverse complement strand
TAATTTTAAATGAAATAGTTTTTTTATTTTATAAAAACTACTTTACCCGTTTCCATGTCATAGACCGCAGCAACAATTTTTATGTGTCCATTCTTTTCAAGCTCTGCCATTTTTGGAGACTGTATACGAATGTCTTCAACTGTTTTTATTGCGTTGTTGTAAATTACACGATTGGTAAAAGCAATATTTTTTGAAGAAACTTCACCATTTTTTTTAGTCGCAATGACTGAAGGTCTAATTTCTGATAATAACTCTGCTAGCGCATTCATATTCATGGAGGCTGCATCTGTATTGTCAATAGCATGTTTTACAGCCCCGCAGGCAGTGTGTCCCATAACCACTACCACTTTAGATCCAGCCACAGCAGTAGCAAATTCCATGGAGCCAACAATATCTTTATTTTCAATATTTCCTGCAACACGGGCTACAAAAATATCTCCAATTCCTAAATCAAAAACATCCTCAACAGGTACTCTACTATCTACACATGATAATACAATGGCTTTTGGGTATTGACCAATAGTAGCTTTTCTTCTTTGAGCTGAATGATCTCTTTGGGTTAGATTATTATTCACAAAATTTTCATTTCCTTTTTTCAATCTTCCTATAATTTCATCTGGAGTCATGTTGATCTGTTCTTCAGCAGTCATGATACTTCTTACAGGTGATTTTTCAATAGTTTCTATTACAATTGGAACTTCAGTAGCATTATGTTCTTTACAGGAAACAAACGATAAAGTTAAGGCTACAAACACGCACACATTTAATTGCTTTTTCATCTTTTTTTTAATTTTAATTAATACAATTGTAAAACACATTATTTTAGTAGTGATATAAACAAAGGTAATTGTATTACTATTAATTTAAATGTAAAAATGTTTATTTAACCCATGTTTAACAATTAGTAGTCTGTTTTAAGACATGTATTGTTTCCGTACAGAAGTTAAAAACCAGTAAGGATAGGGAGTTTGAGAGATGTTTACTATTTCCAACAGATGATTAAGTTTTTATGAAATAGCTTATTTTATTGCTTGGTAAATTGCTTCGTGATTTTTATTCCTTCTAATGTTTCAGAAGTAATACTATAGGTCCCTGCTGCTAAATAATAGATATCAATAGTACCTTCTTTAATGTTTGCAAAAGAAACAGCCCCAGTATTTGATGTGATAATTACCTTTGTATTTAATTTTTCACTAGACATAATGTGCAATCTGTCATTTGCAGGTACTGGGTACAGTATCATAGTGTCTTTTTTGTTTTCTGAAATACTCAGAATTGGAAAGCTCCCTTCTTCTATAAAAACACCTTGATTTACATCAATGTTTTCTAACAAATCGACCTCACCAGAAGGCCATTCTACAAGGATAATGCCTACAATGTTATCTGCCCCCAATCCAAAATGCGGAATGATAGAATGTGCATTTAAAAAGCCCTCCCCGCTACGAACATGTCTGGTTTGTGTTCCTAAAACGCTTTCAATAGTAATAATAGCACCAATTCCATTATAGTTGCTCTCTACTCCTTTAAGGTTTATTTTCAACCAGTTATTGTCATTTCCTCCATTAACACGAAGGTTATTGCCTCTATAAATATCTAGAAAACCATCATTGTTAGCATCGCCCACACTTCCTCTTTGCGGGGGTTGTTGTAGGTTGGGAGAGAATGTTAGATCACCATTTCCTAGATATAAACGAGCACCTACTTCTAAATAAATATCTAAAAAACCATCATTGTTAAAATCAAATGTAGTGATGGTTACACTACCATCTAAACCGCCTAATCCAGAACCTGTTGTTTGGTCAGTAAAGGTTCCATCGCCATTATTTACCATGACTTTGGTACCTACTTCACCAACATGTTGATCTGCAACGACTAGATCCATATCACCATCATTGTCAAAATCACCTACAGCAGTAGACCATCCTTGAGATGGAATATCAACACCTGCTTCTGGAGCTACATCTGTGAAGGTGCCATCTCCATTGTTTCTATGCAATTGGTTGATTCGTTTAGGGTCTGTAAGTTCGCCTCCTAAGAAATAACATTTAGAGATGTACAAATCCATGTCTTTATCTCCATCATAATCAAACCAAATAGACCCATAATCGCCACCGCCATCTGTATCTCCTAATCCTCCTTGAATTTCGGGGAGAAAACTTCCATTATTGTCATTTAAAAAATACACATTCGCTTCCGTGTCGTGGCACATAAAGGCATCGAGATCTCCATCATTGTTAATATCTATAAAATTTCCGCGTTGGGAAACAATAGGGTCTGTGTCAATGCTGGCATAAGCTTCAATAAAATTAGTGCCATCTTCATTGGCTCTAAAAAAACTGACCCCTGTACTGCTAGCATACATCACATCATTAATACCATTGCTGTCAAAGTCTGCTACAGCAACGGTCCATTCTGGAAGGTAGGTTGGGGTTATTGGAATGCTTACTTCATCAAAACCAGTATCTGTTTGGTAATAGACTTTAATCGCATTATTTTGGGGTACAAAAATATCATCTAGATAATCTCCATTAAGATCTACCACCCCACTTAGTATACTAGGTCCAATAAAGGTGTTGGTAAACGTTACATCTTGAGCAAAACTCAAGGTTCCAAAAAGCAATATGCTAAACAGAATAGTTTGGTGCGCTATTTTTTTCATGGTATGTCGGTTCATTTATGCAATGTTTAGAAACAAGTCTTTGATGTATATTTTGGTATACGATTAGTGATTTTTGCGATCTTTTGTAAATCCATAGGTGTTTTGTCCAATAAAATCTGTTGGGAATGTATCATCACCCTTAAATCCTATTTCAATGGTACCACTGTCTTCAGGGATATAATTTGTTTTAAAAATATAGTCCCATAGGCTTAAGCTAATTCCATAATTTACTCCGTTTTTCCCTTCTGGGAGCACACTTGCATGATGATATAAATGCATTACAGGATTATTGAACACATATTTTAAGGGTCCCCATGTAATTTTAATGTTTGCATGATTTAAATGACCAATGGCAATGGTGATAAAATGAACAATAAACGCTTGTTGAGGTTCAAAACCACCAATGATCATTACCCCAAAGGTTTTAAGGGGTTTGTAAAATATATTCTCCATCCAATGGTATCTCAAATGAGCCGCAAAGCCCATTTCTTTTACACTGTGGTGTACTTTATGAAATTGCCATAAAAACGGATATCTATGTAATAAAACATGGGTAAACCATTGTACAAAATCAAGTATAATAAAGAAAACCAACAATTGTATCCAGGGAGCCCATTGTGAGATGTCAAAAAGTGCTAAGCTCTTTGTATTAACGTTTACTTCAGCAAAAAGCAAGCCTAAAATTTCGTATACTCCACTAATTACGATAGCGAATATGAAAAAGTTAAAGAACATATAAAATCCATCTAACCAGAAATCGCGTCTAAGTATGGATTGTTCTTTTCGCCAGGGAAAAGCAATTTCTAGTATCCAAACAAAAGTGGAGATAGCTATAAGCCCCCAAAAGTAATTGTTATACCATGGAACATCAAAGATTATAGATTTCCAGGTCCAATCTAAAGTGCCCAGAAAGGTATTAATAAAGGAATCTACATATTTTCCCATTTTATTATCTTATTTCTGTTAAACGATCACGCTCTAAAGGTAAGTCATTAAAATAACTTTATTCCGTCCAGGAACCATCGTATTTCTTTGCATTTTTATAACCCAACAGGTGCGTTAGCACAAAAGTAGTATGGGCAGAACGAACACCACTATGGCAATACACAATTATTGGATGCTCTTTTGATATTTTCAATCTACTATAACCGTGTTCTAAATTTTGCAGCGATTTCATTCGTTTATCTCCTGTATGTTCGATGGCTTCTGTCTAATCTATATGGATACTTTTAGGAATTATTCCTCCCTTTTTTGCGCCTTTTTTTTGCCTTTTAC
>JBNMOX010000221.1:0-3962 GCA_051275835.1 Patiriisocius sp. | reverse complement strand
GGTTAATACCACAAATCTATCACGAAAAAACGCATGTTCTCAAATTATGTTCGATGTATCTTTATAAGTTGCTTTAAACTCAAATAAATAACACTAATTATTGTGCTATATTTTTAAGTTTATCTTTTAAAGATACGAAACTATATCTATGTTTTGGTAGCAATACTATAGCATAGGCATTAGGGTTGCGGTTCTAGTTCCATTAGCATTTACAATTAGTTCAATTTTGTTACTATTAATAGGTAATACATTTTTAATTTTTTCTGGCCATTCTATAAATGAATAATGACCTGCATCTAAATAATCTTCTATTCCAATATCAAAAGCTTCCTCTTCACTAGCTAATCTATAACAATCAAAATGATATAATATGGTATCATTAGCCTCATATTCATTTACAATAGAGAAGGTAGGACTCGTTAATGTTTCTTTAACACCCAGCTCTTTTGCTAGTTGTTTAATCAATGTAGTCTTACCAACACCCATCTCTCCATAAAACAATACCGTTTTGTACGTAAGGTGCTTCATCAGAGTAGATGCCACCATCGGTATTTCAGAAAGCGAATAAGTCAATTTCATAGCTTAAAAACAAATATATAGGATTATTTGTCATATACCGTACTATTTTATCGACAAAATATAATATAATGGAATATTCCTACATTTAAACTACCTAGGAGTCAATGTAGCGAAGGGGATAACCATCTCTTCTAAAGATACGCCTCCATGCTGGTAGGTGTTTCTATAATACCCTACATAGTGGTTGTAATTATTGGGATACGCAAAGAAAAGATCACCTTTAGCAAAGATGAAGGAGCTACTCATATTAATCTTAGGTAGCTGCACAGTAGCTGGGTCCTTAGCGGCCAAGACATCCTTAGACTCAAAGGTTAAACTCTTTCCTGTTTTATACCTAAGGTTTGAACTCGTGTTTTTATCTCCAATAACTTTACTTGGGTTCTTTACGTTAATAGTACCGTGATCTGTTGTAATCATTAACTTAAAACCAAGTTGGGCTGCTTGTTGAATAATATCCATAAGCGGAGAGTTTTTAAACCAACTCTGCGTTAATGATCTATAAGACTTGTCTGTGGAAGCCAATTCTTTAATCACTTCCATTTCTGTCTTAGAATGTGAAAGAATATCTACAAAATTGTAAACCAATACTGTTAAATCTTCATTTTTATGACTCTTAAAGTTCTCGGCAAGACGCTTTCCTTGTTTTAAACTTGATATTTTATGATAACTCCAGTCCAAATTTAGTCCTAGACGTTTTAGTTGTGCTGCTAAAAACTTATCCTCATACATATTCTTTCCACCTTCGTCTGTATCGTTTAGCCATAAGTCTGGATGCAACGTCTCCATATCACTAGGCATTAAACCACTAAATATTGCATTACGAGCGTATTGTGTAGCAGTTGGTAAAATACCATAATACATTTCTTCAGTATTCTTTTTGTAATTATTGGCTATAAAAGGTTCAAAAGCTTTCCATTGGTCGTAGCGTAAGTTATCTACAACAACCAATAATGTAGGGCTTCCTTTTTTTAATTCTGGTGCTACTTTGTCTCTAAATAATGTATGAGACATAGTAGGAGGCTCTATACTTCCGTCAAAACATTTAGGATAATTCTTGTCTATAAACTTGCAGAATTGGTTATTGGCTTCTGTTTTTTGAGATTCTAAAATTTCAAACATTCCAGTATCTTCAATTCCTTCCAATTCAAGTTCCCAATACACCAATTTCTGGTACATGTCTGCCCATTCATCAAAACTGTTTACCATTGATAGATCCATGGCAATTTTACGAAATTCTTGCTGGTAATTGGATGTAGTCTTCTCTGATATCAACCTATTGTGATCCAAATTCTTTTTTAAACTCAATAAAATCTGATGTGGATTAACAGGTTTAATTAAATAATCTGCAATTTTAGAGCCTATCGCTTCCTCCATGATATACTCTTCTTCACTTTTTGTAATCATGATTACAGGCAGTGATGCGTTCATTTCTTTAATTTCGGCAAGAGTTTCAAGACCTGTAAGTCCTGGCATGTTTTCATCTAGAAAGACAATGTCAAAGACTGTTTTTTTAATTTCTTCAAGGGCTTCTGTACCGCTTTGTGCCTTTGTTACTTTGTAGTTCTTCTTTTCTAAGAACATGATATGAGGTTTCAATAAATCAATTTCATCGTCTACCCAAAGTACTTTTATATCGCCCATAGTATTATCTTGTTTGCTACAAACGTAGCGTTAATTGTTAGTATTGTGTGTTTCTGAAATGTTATTTTCTCCCGAAATTTTAGGAGCATTTCACAGTCTTATGTTTTTGATTGCTTAATTTTGAATCTTTAATGTGAACCCTTGAATATAAAATCCTTGAATAAGAGTAACAAGCTTAAAATAGTTAACGACCCTATCTATGGTTTTATTACCATACCTAGTACGCTTATTTTTGATTTAATTGAGCATCCTTATTTTCAACGTCTTCGTAGAATCTCTCAAATGGGAATGTCGTACCTGGTATATCCTGGTGCACACCACACTCGTTTCCATCATGCATTAGGGGCTATGTTTTTAATGCAGAAGGCGATACAAGTCCTTTGTTTTAAGGGGGTTGAGATCTCTGAAGAAGAAAAAGAAGCCTTGCTTGTTGCCATTTTGTTGCATGATATTGGGCATGGTCCATTCTCTCATGCTATGGAACATAGTATTGTTGAGAACATCTCACATGAAGAAATTTCCTTGCTTTTCATGGAGGAGCTCAACACTATATTTAACGATAGATTAACACTTGCCATTACCATATTTAAGAATGAATATGACCGTACGTTTTTACATCAGTTAATTTCTAGTCAGTTAGACATGGATCGTTTAGACTATTTGCGTCGGGATAGTTTTTATACTGGGGTGAGCGAAGGCTCTATAAATAGCGAACGCCTCATTGCTATGCTTTATGTGAAGGATGATAGGCTAGTGGTAGAGGAAAAGGGTATTTATTCTGTAGAAAAATTTATTGTTGCACGCAGGTTAATGTACTGGCAAGTCTATCTTCACAAAACAGGGCTCGTAGCAGAACAATTACTTATGCGCTTACTAAAAAGAGCTAAAGTATTAACGAGTCGAGGGGAGGCATTATCAGCAAGTAAGGCCCTGTCTTATTTTTTGAATAGTTCTATTGCTGCAAAAGATTTTGACTCTAAAGTATTAGAGCAGTTTTCAAAACTAGACGATTATGATATTGTAGGAGCAATGAAATCATGGCAATATCATACAGATTTTGTCCTAAGGACTTTATCAACGATGCTACTCAATAGAGATTTGTTGAAAATTAAAATGAAAAACAAAGAAATTCCACCACATAAGATTTCAGAGAAAATACAACAAGTAATGCTGCAATATGAGCTTACTGAAGACGAGGCATCTTACTTTGTTTTTAGTGATACCATCTCAAATCAGGCATATCACATGGATAAGGATACTATTAATTTGATTACCAAAACTGGCAAAGTGATAGATGTAGCAAGGGCTAGTGATCAATTAAACTTGGAGGCACTCTCTAAAAAAGTAACCAAATACTATCTCTGTTATCCCAAGGCAATTTAATTGCGCTTTTTTTCTATTTTTGTAATTATGAATAACGACCAATCAATCCATATAGATTATGTTACAATGCATATTCTAGAAACCCTATCTATTTCATGAATTTTACAGCAGGCCAAATAGCAGGTATTCTTGAAGGTGAAGTAGAAGGTGATGCATCTGTAGAAGTATCTAAACTTGCAAAAATTGAAGAAGGATTGCCAGGGAGTTTAACTTTTTTGGCAAATCCAAAATATACACCTTATATATATACCACCAAAGCCTCTATTACTATTGTAGATAAAACTTTTTGTGCAGAGCAAGATATTAGCACGACCTTAATACGTGTTGATAATGCCTATGAGTCTTTTTCTAAGCTATTA
>JBNMOX010000220.1:0-3966 GCA_051275835.1 Patiriisocius sp. | reverse complement strand
CTCAAAGAAGGTACTTACCAACTTATTGCACTTAAAGAAGAAACGAGAAACTACACGTTCCAACCTAAGACAGATAAAATAGGCTTTTACAAAGACCTTATTACGCTTCCAACCGATAGTATTTTTGAATTAAAACTCTTTAAGGAAGTACCAGATTTTAAGGCCAAACGACCCAAACTAGAAAGTAAAAACAGAATCTCTTTTGGGTATGAAGGAAAAGCAGATGGATATGAGGTAACGTTACTCACACCAATGGATGAGGATTTTGAATACCAAATCTTAAAAGAACCCGGTAAAGACACCCTAAACTTTTGGTTTAAACCCCAAGTTACTAAAGACTCTTTAGTATTTACAACAAGAAACAAACAAAAAATAGATACTACTACCGTTCGTTTTAGAGAATTATTTGCAGATTCTTTACGGATTGCACCCCTAAACAGTGGAGGTGTTTCTATGAAGGATACCTTAAAATTAAAAGCGAATACTCCTTTAATAAGCATTGCCTCAGAAAAAATTAGCGTAGTGGATAAAGATACTATTGCTGTTGTTTTTCAAAGCCAAATTAATACGAAAGAAAATACTGCCGAGATTGTTTTTGACAAAGAGGAAGAACAAAGCTATTATGTTACTCTAGAAGAAGGTGCTTTGACAGATTACTTTGAAAATGTGAGTGATTCTGTGGTAATCAGACAATTGGTAAAACCTGCTTCAGATTTTGCCTCCTTAGGCCTTACCCTAGAAAATGCGGATGAATTCCCGCTTATTATTGAACTCATCAACGAAAAATTTGATGTGATAAAACACACCTATTTAACAGCCAATGAACCTATACTTTTTGAGTATATAAATCCTGGCAACTACTTTATACGCATCATTATTGATGAAAATAAAAACAAGACCTGGGATCCAGGTCATTTTTTAAGCAAAAGAGCTCCAGAAAAGGTAGTATACTATCCTACAAAAATTGAATTACGGGCCAATTGGAGCTGGAATGAAACGTTTACATTAAAGTAAACCTATCTGAATCATTTAAAAATTGTAATTGTGTTCTTGTAGTATCAATATGCTTTTTATGCAGTGTAATTGTCTCTACAAAAGCTTTTTCAAAATCTGGACTTGAAATTTGTGCTCCTAAGGAATCATAGATAGCAGAATGCCCTAGATATTGATGTCCGTTTCCATCCAAGCCAATTCTATTTACACCAATGCAATAACTCATGTTTTCTATAGCACGGGCTTTTAATAATGCATCCCAAGCGGCAATGCGTTTTTCTGGCCAATTGGCAGTATATAACAATACATCATACCCTATAGTATTGCGCGCCCAAACGGGAAAACGTAGGTCATAACAGATTAAAGGACAAATTTTAAATCCTAGATAATCAATAACAATACGCGCTGTCCCAGCTGTAAAAACAGCATGCTCTCCAGCCAAGGTAAAGGTGTGTTTTTTATCATAGCAAGTAAAACTCCCATCAGGTTTCACAAAAAACAAGCGATTATAAAAGGCATTATTTTCTTGAATGATTACACTTCCAGTAATCGCTGCATTACATACTTTTGATGTTCTAATAAGCCATTGTACGGTAGGTCCATCTTGATGTTCAGCTAGCTTTTGGGCATTCATAGAAAAACCTGTAGTAAACATTTCTGGCAAAACTATAAGGTCCGTAGTGTTTGTTAATGGTGCCAGTATTTCAGAAAAAAGTGCTCTATTTCCTTTTGGATTTTCCCAATGCAAATGAGATTGCACAATAGTAACCCTAAGTTTTGCTGTGTTCATATTCTATGCTTCTAATAATTTTATAACAGCGGTACTTCCTTGCATCTTTGCATGTGCCAAAGCCGTATTTCCTTTGTCATCTTTTAGGCTCTTATCTGCTCCGTATTGCAACAATAGTGTGGTTATAGCTACTTTATTAAACGTGGCCGCAAAAATAAGTGCGGTTGCACCATTAAAATTTGAAATATTTACCTGAGCTCCACGCTCAATAAGCAAGCTCGCAATGGCTGTATATCCTTTAAAACAAACTCCCATTAAAGCTGTATTACCAGAAGCGTCTTGGGTGTTAATATCTTGTTCTTGTTCTAAAATAGCAGTCACCATATCTATATGTCCGTAATAGGTAGACAATAACAATGGAGTAGAACCACGCTGATCTTTTTCTTGTGCTAATGAAGGGTCTTCTTTCAGTAAAGAAACTACTTGCGCGGTTTCTCCATTTCTAATAGCATCAAATACCGATGTACTCATAAGGTTTTTTTAAATGGCGAATAGTAAATATACGATACCCATGACAATACAACAATAGGTTTTTAAACTCGATTTAATATGACTGCAGCTTTTTCTAAGGTGGCTTCAGTTTTGGCAAAACACACGCGTATTTGCTTAAAATCTTGCTTGTTTTCATTAAATACCGAAGTAGGTATTGTAGCGATTCCTAATTCTTTGGTAAGTCGCTCTGCAAAAGCAATATCGTTTTCTTCGGAAATAGTAGAAAAATCCAACAATTGAAAATAGGTCCCCTGCGAAGGAACTATGGTAAATCTAGAAGGTTTCAGAAGTGATAAAAAATAATCTCTTTTTTCTTGATAAAATGCTGAAAGTGATTGATAGGTAGTTGCGTCTTCCATATACGTGGCCAATGCTTTTTGAAAAGGGTGATTCACACAAAACACATTGTATTGATGTACTTGTTGAAAGCCTTGCATGAGGTTTTCTGGCGCCAAACAATACCCCATTTTCCAGCCTGTATTATGAAACGTTTTTCCAAAAGAAGCCGCAATAAAAGTTCTTTTAGAAAGTGCCTCAAATCGAGCCGCACTCTCATGGCTATGACCATCAAAAATTATATGCTCATAGACCTCATCACTAATTACAAGAAGATTGTTTCCTTCTGAAATTTCCTGTAATTGTAGCATGTCACGTATAGAAAACAGCCTCCCACTTGGGTTATGGGGACTATTAATAATGATCATTTTTGTTTTAGAAGATATTTTTTCTTGCACCATAGTCCAATCTGGTTGATACAAAGGCGATTTTAATTGAATCGGCACTACTTTACCGCCAAAAAGCGCAACAGTGGGCGCATAACAATCATAGGCAGGGGTAAAAATAATAACCTCATCTCCTAATCTAATGCAAGCAGCAATGGCAGTAAAAATGGCCTGCGTGGCACCTGCCGTAATAGTAATTTCTGTAGCTGGCTTATAATACCTTTGATGTTGTCTCTGTATTTTTTCTGAAATCCGCTCACGTAATCCTATATCTCCAGCCATTGGTGCATATTGATTATACCCTTCTTTCATAGCTTTTGACACCAGGTTTATTAATACGGGGTCGCTATCAAAATCTGGAAACCCTTGTGATAGATTAATTGCATTATAGGCTTTCGCCATCGCACTCATTTTTGAAAAAATAGACACTTCTAACATATAAAACTTCCTTTATTTAAGGATCAAGATACTCATAATAACACCAATCAAATGAACACCATCTACTCCTATAAATATATTTTTATATTCATTTTTAATCGTTAAAAAGCACTATTTATAGTTAAACACGCTAATTTATAAAATAAAACATGTATTTTGTATGCTTGTAAAATACATCGTTATTACCATTAAATGAGGCACTTACACATACTAATAGCATTATTCTCCCCCATAATTCTAGTGGTTGCACAATCTGACGCTGCAATTTCTGAGAAAAAATTAACTATAGAAGAAAAATCAATAGAGATTCTCTTTGATTCATCTTCTGTATCTTATGATAAAGGAAATTATGTTGCTTCCTTGCTGTACAATATAGAAATTGTTAGTCGTGCCTTAGCGACCGGCAACTCAAAACTTATAAGAAAAGGGTATCGCTTTCTAGCGTATGACTATTTAGCGATTAATGATACCTTATTAGCTCGTGAAAGTTTTGAGAAATCTAAAAATTTTGCACAAAAAACAAAGAGTAAT
>JBNMOX010000219.1:0-3969 GCA_051275835.1 Patiriisocius sp. | reverse complement strand
ACTTGTTAAGATATAATCATCCCCTAGAACACCAGCTCTTAACTCGGCAATGTTTGAAACAGTAGATTCTGGAATACATAAGGGTGAGTTAATTGTATTTGAGATATCACAGTTTGCACTTGTTATTGTATACACAAAATGGACACCTTCATTAACACCAGAGATCATAAATTCGCCCATAGCAATTGAAGATGGACTGTCTCCAGTAATAGTTCCTTCCGTAGATGTAATGGTATAGGTTTCGGTGCCACCTCCTGTAAAGTTAAAGATGGTTGTGTAGGTGTCTGTTCCAGAAGTTTCAGTATCACAGGTTACACTTACCGCAAGCACACTTAATGGACATGCTACAATACAGTCGATGTTAGCGGCTCTTGGTGTTGGTGTTCCAGCACAAAAAAGCCCAGTACTAGCATCATATTGAAGAGATTCAACATCTTTCATGCTGTTTTCATTTTCATTCCATTGTATTGTTTGGTTCAATCCCAGTAACAATTCCATATCGTTACTATCATTTGTTCCGTAAACAATTGCGTCTATAAGGCCATCACTCGTTATGGGAGTATCGTTTGGAAAGTTTGCAGCTGCAGCAGCATAGATAGCAATTGCATCTGCTCCATTTTGAATAGTATTGTCTGGCCCTAACAGAATGTCTGCATCAGGAAAAAGATCACTTCCAAGAATGATGTATCCATTGGCGTCAGAAGAAAATCCAGAAAGATCTACTGTTTTATATGATTCATCGTCATTTCCGTTATAAAAAACAACAATGAAACCCTCTAATGATTGGTTAGGAGAAGCGGTACGAAGTTCAATAAATTCCATTTCATCGACACCTGTTTGGTCCACATCAATCTCTACAATTTGAACAGAAATTCCTACATTAACTATATTTTTAACTGCTTGTTGCGCTATTGACAATGTTGCAAAAAACAGAGTGACTAACAAAGTGATTGTTTTCATTATGAATATACTTTTACATTTTCCTTAAATATACCGATTTAGAGCTCTTTTATAAAGATAATTTTAATAATTTAACGATAGCTTAATATTTGTGCTATCATAAGTTTATATCTTTAAAAAATTATAATTTTACTTAAATTATTAAGTTGCTATTTTGTATGATGAAAAAAAAAGACACTACAATTTTATTAGTAGACGATGAACCGGATATTCTAGAAATCATTGGGTATAATTTATCTTCAGAAGGTTATAATGTGATTACTGCAGAGAATGGAGTAGCTGCTATTGAAAAAGCAAAAAAACACAAACCGAAACTTATTATACTAGATGTAATGATGCCAGAAATGGACGGTATAGAGGCTTGTGAAAAATTAAGAAGTATACCTGAATTGTCTGAAACAGTGATAACCTTCCTTACAGCTCGCGGTGAAGACTATTCACAGGTGGCAGGATTTGACGCTGGGGCAGACGATTATATTACAAAACCTATCAAGCCTAAGCTTCTTATTAGCAAGGTGAAATCTTTATTGCGTAGATTTAAAATGCAAGAAGAAACACAAGCAACTTTTAAAATAGGAAATATCACCATTAATAGAGAAGAGTATAAAATCTTTGTTGGTAAAGAAGAGAAGGTCTTACCTAGAAAAGAATTTGAGTTATTGTTTTTATTAGCATCAAAACCGGGGAAGGTCTTTAAAAGAGAAGATATTTTGGATCAAGTATGGGGTAATGATGTTGTTGTTGGAGGTAGAACAATTGATGTTCATATTCGTAAATTACGAGAAAAAATTGGAGAAACTAAATTTAAAACAATTAAGGGAGTAGGATATAAGTTTGTAGTGTAATGTTTAAAAAATTAAATAAAACATATCGATTTGCAACGCTTACTGCAACGTATATAACCCTAGCACTTACTCTGATGCTAGGTGTTTTTTTTTATATGACTGCAACGTTTAATGTATTGTATTTACTGCTTTTTATATTTTTTCCTTTTGCGGTTTCTTTTGCTATTATTCAATATAGATTGGAACGGTTTATTTACAAACGAATTAAAAATATATATGACGACGTTTCTTTATTAGACTCTACTTCTTTTAGTGAGAAGATAATTTCTACCGATATGGAAACACTCACAGCAGAAGTACTTCGTTTTGCTGAAAACAAAAAAATTGAAATCGAAACATTAAAAATAAGAGAAAATTATCGTAAAGAGTTTATTGGCAATGTATCTCACGAACTAAAAACACCATTATTTACAGTGCAGGGCTATATTTTGACACTACTAGATGGAGCCTACAAAGATAAAACAGTACGTAAGAAATATCTAAAGAGTGCCAATAAAGGGGTAGAACGCTTAATCTTTATCATTAAAGATCTTGACATGATTACCAAATTGGAAGTCGGAGGTCTTGTCTTGGAGAAGGAAAATTTCAATAGCATCAAGCTTATCAAAAATGTATTTGATTTGCTGGAAATGAAAGCTGCTAAGAAAAACATTTCATTGGTCTTTGATATAGATTATAAAGAGAGTGTTAAGGTTTACGGAGATGAAGAGCGTTTACAGCAAGTACTTACCAATCTTATTGTAAATTCTATAAAGTATGGAAAGAAAGATGGTACTACCGAGGTAAGTGTAGAGCATCTTATCAAGAATAAAGTGATTATTAGGGTGACAGATAATGGAGAAGGAATAGAGGAAGAACACATGCCAAGGCTTTTTGAGCGTTTTTATAGAGTAGATAAAAGTGGATCAAGAAAAGAAGGGGGAAGTGGACTAGGACTCGCTATTGTAAAACATATTATTGACGCTCATGATGAAAAAATATATGTAGAAAGCCAACATGGAATTGGTTCAGAATTCTCATTTACTATGGAAAAGGCTAAATAATTCACCAAAATCTTGTTTGTTTTCTAAGGCTTGTAATCCTTTGTAAAAAGCCACTTCTTTTATTTTTTCTTTGCTGAAATTTTCTTGTTTACATGAAGGTGCTATTGCTTTATCCTTGAGTCTTTTCGCTAAATACTTTTGTTCGTATTGCCCTGGAGTTGGAACAAAAAATGCTTTTTTACCCAAAGAAGAAAGGTCCATAATGGTGGTGTAACCTGATCTAGAAATTATGATATCACTTTGGTTTATGGCTTTTTCAAGAGCCTCGGTTTTTAAAAAGTTAATTGCTTTGATGTTTCCATATTGCCTTGTGTTTTCAACTTCTTCTACTACACCACGAACCATCAGAATCACTCTAGCGTCATCTTTAAATTCATTAATGAGTTTTCTTTCAAAAAGGGTGCGTTGTGGCTCAGGTCCAGACAAAAGGAGTAATAGGTCATATTTTTTTGGAAGATACCTTACCGCCATTCTGCTTAAAGGACCAATATACTGTATTGGAATACTTGACGTATTTGTATGGCCTAATTTGCCACTTAAATTATGTTGTCCAGAAAAGTCTGGAACCCAGCAATGACTAAATTTTTTAATAAGTCGTCGATGCATAGCGCCAGTTATTTTTGAAGTACTACCACTCAACACATTAATTTGATGGGTTAAAAATACAGAAGGTATTTTCTTGCTTCTCACTCCCCAACGGTTATCACTTATAATGCCTTGTATGTTGCGTTGTTTTAAAAGGCTAGCAACTTGTTTTTTTTCTTCTTTAATTGTTTTCAGAATATGAGGTGCTTTAACCAACATACTTATTTTAAAATGTTTGCCATTTTTGGGGTAATGAATATTATAGGACGGCAGGGTGATCGTTTCAAGTTTTGGGAATTCTTTTTGAAGTAATTGTAGCGCTGCACCCTCACTAGCAAGGATAACGTTAAAGCCGTGTATGATGAGTTCATTTATAATAGGGATACAACGGGTAGCGTGACCCAGACCCCAATTAAGAGGAGCTACTAAAATTGTTTTGCGTTGTATCATAAAACAAAAGTACTAATAATTGTCGCTGCGTTATATTTCCTTAATTTTACCAAAAAATTAAATTTTGGGTAGTAAAAATAAATTAA
>JBNMOX010000218.1:0-3975 GCA_051275835.1 Patiriisocius sp. | reverse complement strand
AATTTCATATACTTTTTCTAGCAAGGCTTTAGTAACATTGATATCGTCTATCATATCTAGCCAACCAAAACGGACTTTCTTTTTGCCAATTTCATTAATTTCTAGATGATTTAAAATAGCAGCAATACGTCCAACAATAGCACCATCTTTATAGGCAAGATAATAGCTAGCCTCTGCATTTTTAAATACAGGGTTCTTTGTTTTATCTAGGGTTTCCAGCTCATCTTTTGTCAATGGTGGCACCCAAGTAGCACAATCTTTATAAAGCTTAAACGGGAACTTTACAAATTGTAATAATTCTTTTTTATTGGTAACTTCTTGTACTGTAATCATATTTTAAAATTCATTGCCCATATACTATAATCTTTCAATTCCACCGTCATCATCTCCATCGTCATCTTCAAAGCCATCTTTTCTATTTTCCTTATCTTTTTTTCCATTCTTTTTATCTCTCTCAGCTTTTTTCTTGTCTCTCCCAGCCTTTCCTTTATCTTCGAGATACTCATCCTCGCTATGGAAGTCAAAACGATACGAAACACCTATACGTCCAAAAGTCCTACTAGGAGTGTCTTTTAAGCTATATAAAATGGAAGCATCTACTTGCCAATCTTTTGTAATAAGTGCAGCAACACCACCTCGTAAAATATTATCTGCATAAAAGTCGCTGTCAAATCCTTGATTTTCTAAAAATAGAGAAAACCAATCTGTTAACGTGTACGTTAGTGTTACTATATAGCCATATGTTGGGGCTTCTGTTGTAAACCTGTCTGCTATGATATTGGTAACTAAAACAAAACCACTCTTAAAATTATTTTGTGTTTGTATAGACACTCTTGGGCTTATACTAAAAGCATCTTCAGGTGTAAAAGGATTATCGGCAGTATCAAAGTTTGCCCCAGCAAAGACAGATACAGCTGGAACTAAATCCCTCCATTGAAATTTATTATTAGCCTTCCAGCTATAGAGATTTGGGCCTTCTTGATCTCGTTTTCTATATGGGTCATATACCAAATACTTCGCACCTAGTGTGTTACTTCTAAAATTACTCTGCGTATATTCTAAAGGAACCGCTCCGCGAGTATCGGTTACACTATTAGATTGATATGCTCCTGTTAAGCTTACTTCAAGTTCTTCTTTCCAAAATCCAAATCGAACAGAATAGTCTACTGTAAAAGCACTAGCGTCAGTTTCTAGTAAACTATGATTTTCCGATCCAAATCCAAATCCACCTTCAAACTGTAAAACGTTTGTTCCTACAGAAAAGGCTCCCTGAGATCCGCCAGGTCTATTGTTATTAATAGTTTCTGTATACTGTGCATTGGCAACAAAAAAGGATAAAAATGTAAAGAGAGTAAGAAAAAAAGGGACTAACTTCATGCGGTTGGATTTAATATCAAAGATATAAGATTTATCATTTATTTAATACGCTTGTGCCTGCTTTTTGTAGCACTATTTGTATTTTTGAGCTTTATTTCAATGATATGATTACATTTCTCAAAACGATTTTAATTATCCTGTTAGTATACTATGGGCTAAAAATTATTTTGAAGCTCACAGCGCCATATATTATGAAATATTTCTCCAAGAAATTGGCAGAGCGCTTTGGTGTTGACTTTGGAAACATGACTCCTCCAAATTCTCCCTCAGAAAAAGAAGGAGAAATTACGATTGATAAAGCACCTAATACTAAAAAAGCTACGAAAAACGTTGGTGAGTATGTAGATTTTGAAGAAATAGAATAAGTATCCTTGTTTTTGGCAATTGATTCATATTTCTTTATAATTTTCCCTAATTTTCGGTTTTTATAAATCAAATTATTTTATGCAAATTTCATTTAAAAAAGTAGTGCCACATTTGGTTGTTTTACTTCTATTTGTGATTACCTCATTACTGTATTTTAATCCTGTATTAAGTGGTAAAACAATATTTCAAAGTGACATTGCACAGCATAATGGGATGGCAAAAGAGCTTCGGGATTTTAGAAAGACAAACGACTCAGAAACCTACTGGACAGATAGTGCCTTTGGTGGCATGCCAACCTATCAATTGGGAGCTCGGTATCCTCATAACTATATTAAAACTTTAGACGAGACCCTACGTTTTTTGCCAAGACCAGCAGACTATTTATTCTTGTACTTTATAGGTATCTATATTTTGTTTCTGGTATTGAAATTAGATTATAAGATTGCCTTTTTAGGTGCTTTAGCTTTTGGTTTTTCAACATACCTCATTATTATATTAGGAGTGGGACATAATGCCAAAGCCCATGCCATTGCCTATATGCCTTTGGTCTTGAGTGGAATTATACTCACATTTAGAGCAAAATACCTTTGGGGATTTTTGCTCACAACAATAGCTATGGCGCTAGAGTTGACAGCCAATCATATACAGATGACATATTATTTGCTGTTGTTAGTATTGTGTATAGGGATTGCCTATTTGGTCGACGCTTTTAAAAAGAATGTGCTTCCTCATTTTTATAAATCTGTTGGGATTATGGTTTTAGGGGTTTTATTAGCGCTAGGGTTAAATGCTACTAATTTACTTGCAACTAAAGAGTATGCGGATACTTCTACAAGGGGAGAAAGTGATTTAACAATCAATCCAGATGGATCTCCAAAACTAAACAAAGACGGATTAGATTATGACTATATTACTACCTATAGTTATGGGAAATTAGAAACCTTTAATTTGTTCGTACCTCGCTTTATGGGCGGTGGCTCTAGTGAGCCTTTTCCAGAAAATTCTGCTACAGAAAATGCATTGTTAAAAATGGGCGCCTCCCCAAAGCAAGCAGAGGAAACTTTATATCAAATACCACTATATTGGGGTGACCAGCCAATCGTAGCAGCACCTGCTTACGTAGGTGCGGTAGTTCTTTTTCTGGCTGTTCTAGCTTTGTTCTTGGTGAAAGGAAGATTAAAATGGTGGTTACTAGCAGGTTTTATTTTGAGTTTGTTATTGTCTTGGGGTAGAAATTTTAGCCCAGTAACAGATTTCTTTATAGATTATGTTCCTTTATATAATAAGTTTAGGGCAGTATCTTCTATTCAAGTTATTATAGAGTTGATATTACCAATACTAGGGATGGTTGGTTTGCATCAGTTTTTCAATAATCATATTTTAGAAGAGAAACGAAAAAAGGCTTTAGGCTATACAGCAAGTATTACCGGAGGACTACTCCTTCTTTTTATACTATTTAAAAATACCTTATTTAATTTTGTGAGCCCATATGATGGTGACATTATTGAGGCGATGGGCGCTCCATTTATGGATGCAGTTCGAGAAGATAGAATGACCGTGTTTACCAATGATTCTTTACGCAGTTTGTTATTTGTTGTGTTGGCAGGAATTGCACTTTGGTTATTCCTTACTAAGAAATGTAAAGAAACACTTACGATATTTGTGCTTGCAATACTTGTTGTTTTTGATTTAGTAGGTGTAGATAGACGGTATGTTAATAATGAAGATTTTGTAAACAAGCGTATTATGGAACAGCCATTCCAGAAAACAGCCGCCACGCTTCAGTTTGAAAAAGATTCGGGACGGTATCGCGTATATGATGCTGCTAATAATGCTTTTAATAGTGCAGAAGCAAGTTATTATCATAGTTCAATAGGAGGCTATCATGCTGCAAAACCTAGAAGAATGCAAGATGTGGCAGATTTCTATATCAATCAAGGTGATATTGGTATGCTAAATATGATGAATGTGCGCTACATTATTACACGAAGTAAAAATGGAGGTATTGTAGGGCAGCGTAATCCATATGCAAATGGAAACGCATGGTTTGTTGAAAATGTGATATTAGCAGAAAATGCAGATGAAGAAATCTTACAATTAGATAGCTTAGACACTAAGAAAACAGTTGTGGTTCATAAAGATTTTTTATCAAAACTACCAATTAAGGATATACTACGTGATAGTACTGCAACTATTGAATTAGTAAAAGATCAGCCCAATCATTTAATTTAT
>JBNMOX010000217.1:0-3975 GCA_051275835.1 Patiriisocius sp. | reverse complement strand
TCTATGTTCTTTTTTAAACTACGAATAGCGGCTTCACCATCTCCATTTTTTTCATATGCGGCGGCTAAAAAGTGCTGCGTTTCTGCACTTTGTTTTAAAAAATTACCGTCCACAGATCGTATTGAGGCATCTTTTAAAATCGAGATAGCACGGGTGTAATTGGCCCTTTGAATGTGGTATTGCCCTCTCAAAACATCTAAATTAATACTATAAAGGGGGGGTACGTTTGGGTTTCTGTCAATAATTTTTTTGCTTTTATTCAAAAATGGTAACGCTTTTTTAGGCTCTTCTAATGCTATATAGACCCAAGCTGCATTCATATAAGGAGCCAAGGTGCTTTTTTCATTTCCGCCACTATACACCCATATTTCTAAACTTTTTTCAAAGTTTTTTCTCGCTTCATCTAGATTCCCACCCGATTCCATATACAAATTCCCAATGTCATTATATACGTTGGCGATAATGCTATCCACCTTAGAACGCTTGGCATATTCAAGTGATTTTTTGTAGTAGGACAAACTATTAGAGCTGTCCTTCATGCGCATATAAATAGAACCTACTCTTAGACTCCCTTCAGAGGCAAGCACATAATCTTCATTTTTTAAAGCTTCATTTACTACAAAAGCACTTGTTGCAATTGCTTTTTCATAATCATAAGCGTAGGCATACTCAAATGTTGCCTCAATAAGCGTGTCCAAACTATCTCTTGAAATGGTTTTTTCTTGCGCATTTGAAGCCAGTATAAAAAGCAATACTATAATTGAAAAAGAGCTTATTTTGCAAGTTCGCATGGAGTTTTTCATTGGTTATACCAAAACTAACTAATCTTTCAGACAAAACAAATTATATCGTCGTTTCTTGCGCTTTATCGTCTGTTGTAATATGTATCTTTGTGCTTATGAATACCTGTCACATAAAAACTCCTCTTGGGATTTTAGAATTAAATGGAGATGAAACCGGCCTCGTATCGGTATTATTTTGTGATACTCCTCTTGACTCCGCTGAGTCTATAAAGGAAACGCAGACGGAAATAGCAAAAGACAACATTCCCTTGGCCCTCCAACAAGCTGTAAACCAATTAGAAGAATATTTTGAAGGAAGTCGAAAAATATTTGACCTAACACTGCTGCCAATGGGAACCCAGTTTCAAAAAAAAGTATGGCAACAGCTCACTACAATTCCTTTTGGAAAAACAGTCTCCTATCAAAAAATGGCAAATAATTTAGGGGATCCAAAAGTAATCCGTGCTGCAGCCATAGCCAATGGGAAAAACCCTATTAGTATCATTATCCCCTGCCATAGAGTCATTGGAACTGATGGTTCTTTAACAGGATATGCAAGTGGCTTGCATCGTAAAAAATGGTTATTGGAGCATGAAAGTCCCGTAACACAAGGAGTTTTATTTTAATTAGACCTAATGAAATACATCAAAAAAACATTGAAATGGATAATTGGTAGTATCGCAATACTTATCGCATTAGCCTATCTAACAGATCATGAATATATTTTAAAAGGCGTGAGGGTTGTTTACTTTACAGGTCATACCACCGCCTATATAAATGATGCCATTCATTTTGAAAATGACACGGTGGCTGCCAGTTCAAAACCACAACCCTGGCCGGTCCATAAAAAATTTAATACGCCAAAAGAAACTCAGAAATTAAAGCAAACAAATGAAGCGCTGGGAACCGTAGCATTTCTAATCATAAAAAATGACAGCCTCCTATTTGAACAATATGCTCCAAATTATGGCCCTTCATCACAAACCAACTCTTTTTCTATGGCAAAAAGTGTTACTACGGCCTTGCTTGGTAAAGCGATTCAAGAGGGCTACATAAGCGATTTAGAGCAGCCTGTAAGAGCTTTTTACCCATCGCTTGAAAACCAACTGCTAACCGTTGGGGATCTATCTTCTATGGCTTCTGGTTTAAATTGGGAAGAATCATACACCTCTCCTTTTAGCGTGACAGCACGTTCCTACTATGATGATGATCTTGCCGAAACTATTCTTGGCTTAGAAGTAACAGAAACACCAGGACAAGCATTCAAATACCTTAGCGGCAATACGCAATTACTCGGCATGGTCATAGAAAAAGCTACGGGTAAGAAAATAGCGCAGTATTTACAAGAATCCTTTTTTGAACCAATGGGTTTTGAACAACCCGCCCTTTGGCAAGTAGATGATGCCGAAAATCGTTTGGCAAAAACATATTGTTGTATTGGAAGTAACGCGAGGGACTTTGCACGTTTTGGAAAACTTTTTAAAGACTTCGGAAACTTTAATGGAACCCAACTTTTGGATAGCACCTTTGTAGCAAAAGCAATTCAACCCCGCTTTACAGAAAGCCCTGAGTACGGATACGGTTTTTGGTTGAGCAAGCACCTAGAAAAAGAAATATTTGTAATGAGGGGTATTTTAGGGCAATATGTCATTACCATCCCTAAAGATAACCTCATTATTGTAAGGTTTGGACATCAACGTGGAAAAAGATATGGCAAAGCTTTTACGGATGATTTTTATATGTATCTTGAAGAAGCATATACAATGTTAGAGGAAGCAGGCTTATAATATCTATCGTTTTCTTTCGCCATGTTGTCAAACCAACACAAAATACTCACGAATAAACACCCTATTTTATTATCTAGAAATAATGTTGTAGTTTTAACTCAGACTCCCCGTCCATACCTGCCATGATACAACGTTTAAAACTAGAGCATATCCTATTTCTGGATATTGAAACCGTACCCGAATTTTCTAACTATACCACCCTCGATGAAACGACAAAGCTTCTTTGGGAGGCAAAAACAAAGTACCAACGTAAAGAGGAGTTTAGGCCAGAGGAGTTCTATGATAGAGCAGGTATCTGGGCCGAGTTTGGTAAAATCGTTTGTATTTCTGTGGGCTATTTTAAAATGAAAGGAGCTGCTCGAAATTTTAGAGTCACCAGTTTTTATGGAGAAGAAACTATCATTTTAAACGATTTCAAAAATCTCCTAGAAACACACTTTAACAGACCTCATCATCTTTTATGCGCCCATAACGGAAAAGAATTTGATTTTCCATACATCGCACGCCGAATGGTTATTCACGGCATAGATTTACCGTCAAAACTTAATTTGTTTGGCAAAAAACCCTGGGAGGTCGCGCATTTAGACACACTAGAATTATGGAAATTTGGAGATTACAAGACCTTTACATCGCTCAAGTTAATGGCCCATGTCTTAGGTATTCCATCTCCTAAAGATGATATAGATGGTAGTGAGGTACGCGATGTCTATTATGAAGAAAATGATATAGACCGCATTGTTACCTATTGCGAAAAAGACACCATTACTGTGGCTCAAATTATCTTAAAGTTACGCAATGAAGCCCTGTTGAATACTGCTGAAATAATACACATATAAAGAAAGCCCAATGCATATACATTGGGCTTTTACTAATTCAAAAAGAAGGGCTGTATTACTCTTTAATAAATCGTTCGGTAAACAATTGTTCCCCTGCTTCTATTTGTAGCATATACATTCCACTACTTAATGTTGAAACATCTAGTGTTTGGCTATACGCTCCTTTTAATACCACTTGACCTGTAATACTATATACTACATAGCTATTAGCCTCTACTCCTGTAAGCGTAATCTGTAAAGAAGAAACTGTTGGATTTGGATAGATAGCAAAAGTATTATTAACGGGTGGTCCATCGTTTCCAAGAGTGTCAGATTGAGTACTATTGTTACTTTGAGTACCACAAGGCCCTAAGTTAGTCCAACCAGAAGCAGTACGCTCATAAAGTGATCCATTATAGGTTACTTTGTCTCCAGGTGAGTATGTTGTTTCGCTATTATAAGGAGCTACTCCTGCACAAGGATCTGTATTTACAGACGTTGTAACTCTAAAATTGTCAATAGCAATATCTGCTTGCCAAGTACTTCCTGTTAGTCTATTGAGGCGCAATTGAACACTAGCTCCAGCATACG
>JBNMOX010000216.1:0-3987 GCA_051275835.1 Patiriisocius sp. | reverse complement strand
AAATAGTTTAGTCTTGCATCCTAATCCTGCAAATGAAACGGTGATAATTTCATTCCAAGGACAAGTGAGTTCTATGGAAGTTACTTTCTTTGACGCTTTAGGGAGAAAGGTTTTTCAAAAAACTGTTCAAACCATTTTGAATAATGTGACATTAGATATTTCAGAACTACCTAGCGGATTGTATTATGTTGCGCTAGATATAGCAGGTGCTCGCACTAGTCAAAAACTCATAAAACAATAGGTTATTACATATCAAGAGACAACACAATGGCTTTTTAAACAGCTACCCATGTATCAACATGTGGGCAAGGCAGCGTATAAAATAGATTTAAGTAATTCGCAATTGTTATCAACTTATCTCGGGAACCCGCACCATACATTTAAAAGCATCCATGTGGCAGGAACCAATGGTAAAGGTTCTACAAGCCATATGTTGGCATCTGTATTGCAAGAGGCTGGTTATAAGGTAGGCTTATATACATCGCCTCATTTAAAAGATTTTAGGGAACGCATTAAAATAAATGGAGAGATGATTCCGAAGAGAGCAGTGTCTTCTTTTGTTTCAAAACACCAGGCCTTTTTTGAAAAAAATCAGCTTTCTTTTTTTGAAATGACAGTAGGTTTGGCATTTCATGAATTTGCAAAGCAGCAAGTAGATATTGCTATTGTAGAAGTAGGACTCGGAGGTAGGCTGGATAGTACCAATATTATTACACCAGAACTTTCGGTTATAACAAACATTGGATTAGATCATACTCAATTTTTGGGTACTACTTTAATAGAAATTGCTAGGGAAAAAGCTGGTATTATTAAACCTAATGTACCTGTTGTAATAGGGGAAACGCTAGTAGAGACAAAACCTGTATTTCAAGAAATTGCTGAAGATAAAAATGCATCTATTATTTTTTCTGAAGAAGTAGATTTTAAAGAATCTGATTCAGATTTAAAAGGGCTTTATCAAAAACTGAATCAAAGAACGGTAATGGTTTCCGTCAATGAATTAAAAAGCCAGGGTTGGAGAATTTCCGAAGATAACATTCAGAAAGGTTTGCAAAATGTTGTTAAGAATACTGGTTTGTTGGGACGATGGCAGCAGTTGAAAAATAGGCCTTTAGTTATTGCAGATACAGCTCATAATAGAGAAGGTTTAGCGTTCACGATGGCCCAGCTTTCTGAAATTAATTGTGATAAATTACACTTGGTTATTGGGGTGGTGAGTGATAAAGATTTGGATCGTATTCTACCGATATTTCCTAAAAACGCAATCTATTATTTTTGTCAGCCAGAGATTTTAAGAGCTATGGATGTTTTCTTGCTTCAGCAAAAGGCGGCTGAATATGAATTGGAAGGAGCTGCGTTTTCAAGTGTGAAAATAGCCTATCAAGCAGCCTTAGATACTGCAAGTATCAATGATGTTATTTATATAGGCGGTAGCACTTTTGTGGTTGCTGAAGTGGTATAAAAAAACTAGCTATCTTTTTTAGGATAGCTAATTCAGTTTTTATTTTTTTAGTATCCAGAAACATCTGTATACTTAACAATATTCTTAGTTTTCATTGCCTTCCACAATAACGACTTGTTCGGTTTGTTGACCTACAGGGTTTCCGTTTTCATCTATGTAATCTAAAAGTACTAAGTATTCAAGTCCAATAACTTCTTCTGGATTGTCAAAGTTCATGGTTTGGCTTCTATATGAATTCGTGGTTATATTTCCACCTATATATTCACCTTGGATTTCAGTTTCTAATGGAGCTGGACCTTCAAAAGGCTCTTCAAAAATAAAATTCACACTTCGAACTTGATCTTTGTCAGTGCCTTTAACCTTTGTTCTTATTTTAAACCCGTTACCATTATTATTTAGTTTGATGGTTACAGGTTGGGAAATAATCCCTTCTTCTTGTGGCTTTTCGGCAACAATAATATTATGTACTTCGCTATCAATAATTTCGCCTAATGCATTGATAGTAGAAACAGTAACAGCCACTGTGTTCCCAGGAGTAACTAATAAGGATGTTTGATCACTAGCGCTTTCATAAGTAACAGCAATTGAAGCCCAAATGCTTGTGCTTTCAATACCTTCTTCAAGTGCTATAGTGCTTCCGTCAACTGGAAATATTAAATCATTATCCATACCAGCTACAGACAGGTTTACAACAGCAATTTCACTTGCATTTGGTCCTCTTAGATTAACCTTGTATTTGTAAATCCCATATATGTTCGTCTCTTTAATAAGTACATTGTTAATGTCAACACCATCATTATCTTGTACCGTAGCCCATACTTCTTCCTGTAATGCCACTTGATTATTATCAATATCCATTGGTGTTAATTTTAACAAGAATGGTTTTCCTTCTGGATTTTCTCCTTCAAAATTAAGGTCTTTGAAAATAAAGGTGCCTAAGCCTTCTTCATCTAACTCGCCTCTTAGGTTGAGGTCAAAACTTGAGGGTGATGGAGTAACTCCTTCTCTTTCTTCTATAGATACTGCGTAGTGGTGTATTCCATTTGAGCCATCTGCACCAGATGCTATCATTTTCCAAGGATCGTTAGAGCTATTCCCTCTTTTTTTTATTCTTATCCTTTTTATTCTACCAGTAAAATCTGCTCTGGTTTGACTTTGAATATTTTGTTTAATTAAATTTGTAGTAAGGTCATTATTTATATTAAGCACCTCTGTTTCACAAGAAGTTAGTGCGATCATTAAAATAAAGACACTAGTTTTAAGTAGTTTCATTTTGATGTTTTTTAATGTGTTTTCAAATGTACTTTTTAATTGTACCTCATGTTTTTGTAATTTCTGAAAACCTTTTTTTAGTTTTTGAAAACGTATTTATAGTTGCTAAAGCGCTTTAGAGCATACTTAACCGAAAGCTTTGAATAAATAATTCTCTACATTAAAAAGAGCTCCAATGCTGGAAGTCTTTTTGGGGTCGCAGCGGGATTCGAACCCCCGACCCTCCCGCTGTAAAAGCGGGATGCTCTGATATAGGCTCAACACAAAAAGTTGTGGAGTAACTGAATTTGAGACAACTTTGCTTTTAAAATTTCTATGTCCTCAGACGCTTTATTTGCAGCAGCCAATGTATTACTTCCCGAACTACTGGTAAGTCATTTTGACTTAACCAAGCACGAGATTAAAGGTGAAGGGATCCATTTCTATTTTACAGAACTCAATAGTATCCCCGAAGAGTTTGCTAAAATTAAACGTCATTCTAAAGGCTTCTTTCCACAGGCTACAGTTCAAGATTTTCCCATACGAGGAAAGAACGTTTACCTACACATAACACGGCGCAGATGGCTTAACGAAGTTACTGGAAAAGTAGTTACTCGGGATTGGGATTTAGTAGCAAAAGGAACTAGAATAACTAGTGAGTTTGCTTCTTTTTTAAAAGAGGTCTATAAGCAATAACGCTTCAAGAACAACACTTGTAGCTAATTTCTATGGTGTTAACCCTAGAAGTCTACAAAGACAGTACAAAGACTATTTAAGCGATTTTAAAGCGTGGAATCAAAAACAACACGCAACAGATTGGCTATTATTTGCAAAGAATTTAGGAGCTAATCTATCCCTTGATGAGACTGCCTTTTCTAATGGCGATTTATATACCATACTAACCAATAAAAAAGCAAAAGGAAAGAATGGAGCCATAGTAGCTATGGTCAAAGGAACCAAAGCCGAAGCTGTTATAGAAATACTTCACAAAATCCCCCTAAAACAAAGGAAGAAAGTCAAGGAGGTAACACTAGATATGGCAGGTAATATGGGACTTATCGTTAAAAAGTATTTCCCAAATGCTACCCTAGTAATAGACCGTTTTCACGTGCAAAAACTAGCTCTGGATGCATTACAAGAAATAAGAATAAAACATCGATGGGACGCTTTAGACACTGAAAATGATGCCATAGAATATGCTAGAAATAAATCCTTAAAACACACTCCGGAACTACTATCAAATGGAGATACATTGAAACAGCTATTAGCCAGAA
>JBNMOX010000215.1:0-4010 GCA_051275835.1 Patiriisocius sp. | reverse complement strand
AAGTAGCTGTTTTTGCCTTAGTGCTTTCTGGAATATGTTGTTTACTATCCCCTTTTGTATATCAACTTCCGCTAATAGTATTTTTAGGCTTCCTTCTTATTTGGGGAATTGCCGTGATAACAGATTCACCTTTATTTTCTAGCCTCGTGGCAAAACATGCAGACCCAGAAGTAAAAGGGACAGCGTTAACCATAGTAAATTGTATAGGATTTGCTATTACCATTCTGAGTATTCAACTCGTGTCATTCTTAGAAAGGTTCATAGCTCCACAATATGTACTACTTGTTTTGGTACTAGGTCCTATTTTTGGGTTATATCATGTCATAAAATCAAGAAACCTTAGCTAATACGCAATCCGTTTTCAATCTGTATCCCTGGATGTAGCAAGGTTACATCTTTTCCATCTACTGCGCCCAACACTAAGCATTCGCTCATAAAAGGGCCTATTTGTTTCTTCGGAAAATTGACAACAGCTACAATTTGTCTACCTAATAAATCTTCTTTACTGTATTGTTTAGTGATTTGTGCCGAGGTCTTTTTAATTCCAATACTATTTCCGAAGTCAATATGCAATTGGTAGGCAGGATTATGTGCTTCAGGAAAATCCTTTACTTCTAGTATAGTTCCTACACGCATCTCTATTCTTTCAAAATCACTCCAGGTAATGTTCATAATATATTTTAAAACTAAGATAGTATTTTAAGACCTATAGTGTATCTTAGTTTGCTACAAAAAACAAAAACAATGTCCTTAACGCCTTCTACCATGTTACCTTTAGGAACGATAGCTCCAGATTTTGAATTGATGGATACCCTAACTAAAAACCTAAGCTCTTTACATGATGTGAAAGGAAAAAAAGGAACTGTGGTCATGTTTATTTGCAATCATTGCCCTTTTGTAAAACATGTCAATGAAGCATTGGTGCTTTTGAGTAACGATTATAGTGTAAACGGGTTTGGTTTTGTTGCCATTAGTAGCAATGATGTAGAGAACTATCCGCAAGACAGCCCAGAGTTTATGGCTAAAACCGCTAGCGAGGAAGGCTATCCTTTTCCGTATTTATATGATCCTAGCCAAGCAGTTGCTAAAGCCTATGATGCAGCTTGCACCCCAGATTTTTATTTATTTGATACAGAATTAAAACTCGTCTACAGAGGACAACTTGATACTTCTAGACCTGGCAATGGTATTCCTGTTTCCGGAATAGACCTTCGTGAAGCCATGGATCATCTGTTAAATAATAGGCCACAGCGTGAAGACCAAAAACCAAGTATTGGTTGTAATATTAAATGGAAGTGATTTCGTGGTGTGTAGTGTGTAGTGTGTAGTGTGTAGTGTGTAGTGTGTAGTGTGTAGTGAAAAAATAAATAGTTTGCCTATAAGGTGTTGTTCAGAAATTTAAAGTTTTTACTAAAAAAAAACGCCTCAAGAACATTGAGACGTTTTTTATATAATTATAAAAAGATTTTTATCCTTTAATATCCATTAATTCTACATCAAATACCAAAGTAGCGTTTGGAGGAATTACGCCACCAGCACCTTGTTCTCCATATCCTAAGTCACTAGGAATTACAAAACGTGCTTTATCACCTTTGTTTAGTAACATAATACCTTCATCCCAACCAGCAATAACGTGGCCCATACCTATTGGAAACTCAATTGGGTTTCCTCTGTCGTATGATGAATCAAACGTTGTTCCTTCTGGTAACATTCCTTTGTAATGTACTGCTACTGTCTGACCTGAAGTAGGTTTAGCTCCGTCTCCCTTTTGGATTATTTTATAATGAAGTCCGCTGTCTGTTTTGTCAAATCCAGCAACTAAATCTTTCATTGAAGCTTCTTGTTCTTGCTTTGCTGCAGCTTCTCTTTCTGCTTTAGCTCCACTAAATGTTCTAAATACTTCAACAGCATTAAAGTTATTTGCTTCTTCACCTACACGAATAATTTCCATATTCATAGTATCACCTTGTGCTACAGTATCTACGATATCTTGCCCTTCAATAACATGACCAAAAACAGTGTGCTTGTTATCTAACCAATCTGTTGGTACATGGGTAATAAAAAACTGACTTCCATTGGTTCCTGGACCTGCATTTGCCATAGAGAAAATACCAGGTTTGTCATGTTTTAATTCTGGATGAAACTCGTCATCAAATTTATATCCTGGTCCGCCTGCCCCTGTTCCTGCTGGATCTCCTCCTTGAATCATGAAATCTGGAAGAACACGGTGAAACGTTAATCCATCGTAATAAGGTGTTCCTTGAGGTTTTGCTTTATTTTCAAGGTTTCCTTCGGCTAATGCCACAAAGTTTGCTACCGTTCCAGGGGTTCTTTTATAGGTTAATTGTCCTAAAATTGTCCCCTTTTCTGTTGTTATTTTAGCGTAAATACCGTCTTGCATAATCGTTTTTTAAATGATTGTTTTTCAAAGCATCTGCTTTGGATTTTAAAAGCGCAAAGGTACTCTTTATCATTACATAATTCTATAATATGATTTAAAATTTAAGAAGTTCAAGGCATGCCAAAAAAGAAACCCTAATGTAGAAAAAGGTTTAGGATTGAAGTATGTATATATTTTAATTTGTCTTTAAAAGGTATTTGCCTAATTAGCTACTTCACTAATAAACTTGATACGATATATACGGAGCTCTTCATCATCATAATCTCCATCAAATTCTTCCATAGCTGTATTAATATTATCTGTCTCAGATTCTAAGAAATATTCATGGATTTCTTCTTGTTGGTCTTCATCTAGCAAATCATCAATCCAATAGCTAATGTCTAATTTGGTTCCACTATATACAATAACCTCCATTTGTTTGATAAGCTCATCCATGGGCAGCCCTTTAGAATCTGCAATGTCTGTAAGAGGCAATTTTCTATCAACATTTTGTATGATATACAATTTATTTGCACTATTGCTCCCAGTAGATTTCACCACAATATCATCGGGGCGTTCTATGTCGTTTTCTTCTACATATTTTTTGATGAGGGCAACAAAGTTCTTCCCATATTTTTTTGCTTTCCCTTCTCCTACACCATGAACGTTTGATAGTTCTTCTATGGAAATAGGGTATTTTAAAGCCATATCTTCTAGGGATGGCTCTTGAAAAATAACATAAGGTGGTAAACTTAGTTTGTCTGCTGTTTTTTTAAGTTCGGCTTTGAGTAATTTAAAAAGGTTTTCGTCTGCTACTGCACCACTGCCCTTATTGGCTACAATGATCGTATCATCATTGGCTTCTTTAAAAGAATGATCTTCGGTCATCATAAAAGATACTGGACTTTTAATAAAGTCTTTCCCTTTTGGAGTGAGTTTTATAATGCCATAGGTTTCAATATCTTTTCTAACATATCCTGCAACTAATAGTTGGCGTAATAATGCCATCCAGTAATGATCTTGATGGGAAGCTCCTTCTCCAAAAAAGGGTTGTTTATCTGTTCTATGAGATTTTATAAGTGCATTTGCTTTACCAATAATAACATTTACAACTTCCTTACTCTTATACTGTTCGTTGGTTTCATGAATAACACGCAATAATTTTTGAGCTTGATCTTGAGCCTCTTGTTTCTTTTTTGGATTACGCATATTATCATCCATATCCCCTCCATCACCCGTTTCATTATCAAATTCTTCACCAAAGTAATGAAGAATAAATTTTCTTCTAGACATAGAAGTTTCTGCAAAAGCAACTACTTCTTGCAATAATGCATGTCCTATTTCTTGTTCTGCAACAGGTTTACCGCTCATAAATTTTTCGAGCTTTTCGATATCTTTATAACTGTAGTATGCTAAACAGTGCCCTTCTCCTCCATCACGACCTGCACGTCCTGTTTCTTGGTAATAACTCTCTATACTTTTGGGTATGTCATTATGAATTACAAAACGAACATCTGGTTTATCTATCCCCATTCCAAACGCAATGGTTGCTACCACAACATCTGCATCTTCCATTAAAAACATATCTTGATGTTTTACACGAGTTTTAGCATCTAATCCAGCATGATAA
>JBNMOX010000214.1:0-4022 GCA_051275835.1 Patiriisocius sp. | reverse complement strand
AAAACTTTAACATACTTAGTCGGTTTTATGCGTTTTTAGTCGTATTTCCCTGTATGGCATCCTATTTCAGAGTAAGAAAATGAATGAGTTGTGGTACTTCTCCCCTCGTGGGAACATTCCTAAAATCAAAAGGGGTCGAAAAGGTCTAAGAAAACCTATTATCGTTTTCTAAGTGATTGGGCAGAAAATAAATGATGGGCGGTTTTAATTACAAAAGGCCTTTCTGACTTTGGCTAGAAAAGTCATGGGCTTGATTGTTGAGGTCTATTCCACGATGTGAAAAGTCTTTTTACGGTGATCGTAAGCGTATTGGTTCTTTAAAAAATCAATGGGTTGATAGGTGCTTCATAGAAAGCCACCTGTAATGTATACATCTCACTTATGAATATATTGATATTCAAAATCGATTGCAAGCGTCATATTGCGCCCTAAAAAGTCATTTCAGGAATATCACCATCGATGATAAGATCTCCCTCTGTTGCTTCTTGTATTTCTGAAACGCTAACACCTGGAGCTCTTTCTAATAATTTAAATTGTCCGTCTACAACTTCTAGCACCGCAAGGTTGCTGACAATTTTTTTTACGCAATTCACCCCTGTTAAAGGCAAGCTACATTGTTTTAATAATTTTGATTCCCCTGCTCTATTGGTGTGCATCATGGCAACAATAATATTATCTGCACTTGCCACCAAGTCCATAGCGCCGCCCATCCCTTTTACCATTTTTCCTGGTATTTTCCAGTTGGCAATATCTCCATTTTGAGCTACTTCCATAGCACCTAATATTGTTAAGTCTACATGTTGTCCACGAATCATAGAAAAACTGGTCGCACTATCAAAAAAAGACGCTCCTTTAAGTGCTGTAATCGTTTGCTTTCCAGCATTAATTAAATCTGCGTCTTCTTCCCCTTCAAAAGGAAAAGGGCCCATGCCTAGAATTCCGTTTTCACTTTGAAATTCTACTTCAATATCATCTCTCACAAAATTTGCTACCAAGGTGGGTATACCAATGCCTAAGTTTACATAGTATCCCTCTTTTACCTCTTGTGCGATGCGTTGTGCTATTTGATTTTTATCTAACATACTTTATTGATTTGGTGATTTGATGATGATTCAATTTGAAAATGAACCTTACATTAAGTCAGGGTATTTTTATCTATTCTTTTTTGATGACGCAAGTGTTTTAAAGCTGTCTCACCGTTCTTTGTTCAATCCGTTTTTCATAGCGCTCTCCTTGAAAAATACGTTGTACAAAAATGCCAGGAATATGAATTTCATTAGGGTCTAGCTCTCCAGCTGGCACTAATTCTTCTACCTCAGCAACCGTTATTTTTGCAGCACCACACATATTGGGGTTAAAGTTTCTGGCGGTACCCTTAAAAATAAGGTTTCCAGCGGTATCTCCTTTCCAGGCTTTTACAAAAGAAAACTGAGCATTAAATGCATGTTCTAATAAATGCATTTTCCCATTAAATGCTCTAGATTCTTTGCCATCACCCACCTCGGTTCCATAGCCCGCTGGTGTATAGAAAGCAGGAACCCCGCTTTGAGCAGCCAAACAACGCTGAGCTAATGTTCCTTGCGGTATTAGTTCAACTTCTAATTCTCCACTGAGCATTTGACGTTCAAACTCGGCATTTTCTCCTACGTAGGATGAAATCATTTTTTTGATTTGATGCTTTTGTAGTAATAAACCCAATCCAAAATCATCTACTCCTGCGTTATTTGAAATACAGGTTACATTTTTAATATCAAGACGAACCAGCTCTGCAATAGCATTTTCTGGAATACCACACAAACCAAAACCTCCCAACATAAATGTCATTCCATCTTCTACTCCTTTGCAGGCCTCTTGAACATTTGCTACTATTTTATTAATCATTTGTTTTTAATTTTTCATAAAAATACTGAAAAAGAAGAAAGAAAACAGGCTTTTAGTCACTGTGCTTTAAAAAACACGACAGCGAATTTAGTATCATTAAAAAATGCTTTAGAATTTCTCCTAAAGCATTTTTTATCGTTTTAAACATTTTTTAAAAATCAAACTCATCCGGGACTTTTTCTACATCTTCGGGTTTCCCTTCTTCTTTCCATTTTTCACAATCAATTTCAATAGTTAAGTTCGAAGGTTCCTTAAATTCCTCTTTTGAAATATCTAGTCCTTCATCATTATAGCAATCTTTCATATACAAAGCCCAAACAGGCAATGCCATCGTGGCTCCTTGACCATAGGCAGTAGAACTAAAGTGAACAGAACGATCTTCTCCTCCTACCCAAACGCCCGTTACAAGGTTGGGTACCATACCCATAAACCAACCATCACTATTGTTTTGAGTGGTTCCTGTTTTACCGGCAATTGGGTTGTCAAATTCATATGGATACCCAGTGACAGCCGTTTTATAAGCGCCATAAGGTTTTCTTTTGTGGCGAAGCCTAGATCCAGATCCAGATTTTGTAACTCCTTGCATTAAGCTTACAGTTACATAAGCAGTTTCGCTACTAATAACATCTTTGGTTTCTGGAGTATTCTGGAATAAAATAGTACCATTTTTGTCTTCAATTCTAGTAATTAGCGCTGGCTTTACGTACACGCCTTCATTGGCAAAAGTACTGTAAGCTCCCACCATTTCATAGAGTGATAAATCTGGAGTACCCAAAGCTAAGGATGGTACGGGCACAATATCTTTGGTTTCTATACCCATTTTACCAGCTAAAGTAATTACAGGTTCTGGGCCCACACGGTCTATTAACCTTGCGGTAATGGTATTTACAGAGTTTGCTAAGGCTGTTGTTAGCGATAACATCCCACCATATTTTCCACTGGCGTTTTTTGGGCACCAGTCCTTGGTGTTTCCGCGCTTTCCAGCTGGGATACAATAGGGAGTGTTGGGTAAAGTATCACACGGAGACATATGCATTTGGTCAATAGCTGTGGCATATACAAAAGGCTTAAACGTAGAGCCAATTTGTCTTTTCCCAGTGGTGACCATATCATACTTAAAATGTTTGTAATCTATTCCACCAACATAGGCTCTAACTTCTCCCGTTTGAGGGTGCATTGACATCATTGAGCCTTGTAAATAGTTTTTATAGTAGCGTATTGAATCTCTTGGAGTCATAATGGTATCAATATCACCATTCCAAGAAAAAATGCGCATCTTTCTTTTCTTATCAAAGCTTTTTGTAATGTCTTCTTTGCTTTTACCTTCTTTAGCCATAACTCGCCAACGCTCACTTCGGCGCATTGAGTTGCTAATTATTCTTTCAATTTCTTCGGTGGTTACATCTCTAAAAGGAGCCGTCTTATTTTTCCTATTCTGCTTAGTAAACTCCTTTTGTAAGTTTGACATATGCGTTTTCATGGCATTTTCAGCATATCCCTGCATTCTAGCATCAATAGTCGTGTATACTTTGAGCCCGTCTCTATAAATATTAAAGTTACTACCATCGCTTTTTGGGTTTTCTTTGGTCCAATCTGCCATAAAAGCCCGCGCATATTCTCTAAAATAAGTTGCTAATCCTTCTACGTGACCTTGAGGCGTATAGGTTAATCCAAGAGGTAATGCTTGTAAGGAATCTTTCACTTGTTCTGTGATAAAATCGTATTTTTCCATTTGAGAAAGCACCACGTTACGTCTGTTTTTGACCCCTTCAGGGTTTCTAAGAGGGTTGTATAAAGAGGAGTTTTTAAACATCCCAACAAGCATTGCAGACTCAGAGATCGATAATTCTTTTGGAGGTTTATCAAAATAGATATTACTTGCAGATTCAATCCCTATGGCTTGATTTAAGAAACCATACTCGTTAAAGTACATGGTAATGATTTCATCTTTTGTATAACGACGCTCTAAACGTGTAGCAATAATCCATTCTTTTACTTTCTGGATTCCACGCTGAAATTTACTTTTTGAAACATTATCTGTAAACAATTGTTTTGCAAGTTGCTGTGTAATTGTACTAGCGCCTCCTTTACTTCCTAAAAACACGGCAGCTCGCATTGTACTTCGAATGTCAATCCCGCTA
>JBNMOX010000213.1:0-4044 GCA_051275835.1 Patiriisocius sp. | reverse complement strand
TATAGTCTACCATTGTAAACTGGGCGTTTCTAACTAGTGTGGTACTGTAAATAGGAAGCAATGGCCGAATCCTATCTTGAATGTAATCCATATTTTGATAGGTATAATAAATTTCCTTGGCTGCAGCGCTATTCCCTTGTTTTTGTAAAAAAGCGATACGTCTAGTGTCTTCTGAAGTTGCTTTTTCAAATGCTTTTTCTAGTATGGCAATATGCGCATCATTATTTTGAGAGTTTTTATCTTTTTGCAGCTTTTTTACGGCAAGTTCTATCGCTCGCTCATAGTCTCCTTGAGCAAGTAATTTTTGATTTCTTTTGACGCTGTTACAACTTACAAGCAAGAATACCAAACTAAAAATAGAGAGTAGCTTTTTCAAAATAAAAAGATATTGGTTATGTAAACCGTATTTCAATTCCTATGCCAAAACACTAAATCAATATTTTTAAATCATTATAAAGCGCTGGTTTATGAAGCTTATTTTCTATCAACACTGTGTTTTCCAGGGCCTAAAAGAGCAATTGCTAGAAATGCAAATAAATACAATACTGCTTTTTCTTTGGTGGCAATAGGATCAGCGCCATGCACTAAAAAGGCAGCTACTGCCATGGTAATTATTACTGGAATACTTGCCAAACGTGTTTTAAACCCAATAATAATAAGTAGTGGGCAGATAGCTTCTGCAAGTACAGTAAGAATAAAAGAAGGAGTGGCTCCAATACCTAAAGGGTCTCCAAATTCCATATTTCCTTGAATGAGTCTCATTAGTTTTGGAATGCCATGGGTAAGCATCATTCCGCTAAAACTAATGCGCAAAAATAATAAACCAATGTGGTATGTTGATGTCATGATGTGGGGTGTTAATGATTGAGGTTAAAAATAGGAAAGTTTTTTTCCTATTTGAGTTTTAATCTAACATTAAATTAAGGTTTTGGAAAAACAACCACTCTTTTTCAAGTTAAAAAGACATATAACCTTTAGGTTTTCTTAATAATAAGCTAAAAAGAAATAAGGATAGTATTGATAGTTTTGACCTTTAATCTAAACATAAAATCAATGAAAAAAATTACATTATTAACAGCTATTATTTTTAGTATCCCTATTCTTGCCCAAGTACTATCTGGTGCAAATTCAAGTATTGAAGAACCACAACTTTTAGCAGGACAGTATACAAATACTGGTGCTGCTACTATTCATTATAACTTAGTTAACGAAGCCAATAAGCCCTTAATAAGATCTATTTCTATGGGGAGTGCGTTCGGTTTTATACGTGCTTATATTCCTCATAATAGATCAATAAGTAATCTGATACATCGAGATTTTGAAGGGGTGTCAAATTCTAATTCTGAAACAATCTATAAGGATGATTTTAAATTTGAAGCAGAAGAAATTTTATCTTCAGAATTATCAATTACTGAAATTTTCCCGGGTCAAATTGGTGAAGATCTTACAGTAGATTGGTTTGAAATTAAAAATATAGGGGATACACCTTATGTGAAATCTCAAGATGGCTCTTTGTTTTATGATGATGAGTCTGCAGATGCTACTACAGCAGATCTTATTAACGGTATTGATGAAATACAACCAGGAGAAAGTGTTATTATATTAATAACGGATACCCCTTCAGATGTGGATGATTTTATAGCTGTTTGGGGTCCGGTAATTGACTTAGCTGACATTGCAATTGGTACGACAGATGGTTCTGGACTTGGAGGTGGAGGAGATAGCGTTGTTATATGGCTTGGAGATCCTAGTACATCAATTCCTCTAATTACTGGAACATACCCAGATACTGAAACTAATGACGGACAATCATATGATCTTGAATTAAACGAATTTAGTGTGATAGGAAATGCAAATGAAGCTGTACAAACTTATACTTTAGGAGGATCAAGTGAAAACGTTCCAAATATAGGCTCTCCAGGAAATGGAATTCCTTTTGAGACTTTAGAAGTTCAGTTTGAAACTTCTTTTATTTCTATTGCGGAAGACGGTACTTCAGTTACTGCAAGAGTATCCATCTCTAGTGCTCCAATATATGATGTTTTAGTAGATGTTATTCTAGTACAAGGGGGTACTGCAATAGAAGGGGTAGATTTCACATTTCCTACTTCTCAAACGATACTGTTTTCTGAAAATTCAGGAATAACACAAGAGATAACTTTTGATATCTTAAATAATATGAATGATAATAGTGATGTTTTTTTCGTAGTTGAATTACAAAATATTAGAAATTCATTTTTAGGAGACAATGAGTTATTTTCAGTATATATACTTGATGATGACACAGTTGTTCCAGAAGCAGATCTTTCTGTATTAGGTTTAGAATATAATACTAGTTATACTGTTACCGATGATGGTACTGCTGAAATTGTTACTTATGACGCGACAAGCCAACGTCTTTTTGTTTCCAACGCTACTAAAATAGAAATAATAGATTTTTCAGATCCTACTGCTTTAGCAAGTTTTGAAAATATAGATATTACTTCAATAGGAGCTGAAGTTCAGAGTGTTGCTGCTAAAAATGGAATTCTTGCAGCTGCTATTTCAGCAAATGAAAAGACAGATAATGGTTTTGTATTACTTACAGATATTAATGGGAATAATCCAGTAGTTTTAGAAGTAGGAGCTTTACCAGATATGTTAACTTTTACTCCAGATGGAACTAGTATTGTTGTTGCCAACGAAGGAGAGCCTAATGATGATTATAGTATAGATCCTGAAGGTTCTGTATCTATTATTGATATAAGGGGAGGTCTTGAAGGCACAACACAAGCAGATGTAAGGCATGTTAATTTTACAGAGTTTAATGGGCAAGAAGTGATGTTAAATGCAAATGGCATTAGAATATATGGTCCTAATGCATTGGCCTCACAAGATTTTGAACCAGAATATATAGCAGTTTCAAGTGATTCGCAAACAGCCTATGTTACACTGCAAGAAAATAATGCATATGCAATAATAGATATTCCAACAGCTGCCATTGTTGAGGTGTTTTCATTTGGATTAAAAGATCATTCACTACCAGAAAACTCTTTAGATCTTAGTGATGAAACTGATTTTATTTTTAATGCAGCTTGGCCAGTCAAAGGGATGTATATGCCCGATGCAATTTCATTTTATGGTGTTGGTGGTATAGACTATATTGTTACTGCAAATGAGGGTGATTCACGGGAGTATAATACTTTTGAAGAAGAACAAAAAATTGATGATTCTGATTATGTTTTAGACTCTAGTGTTTTTGGTGCAACTGAAATTTTAGAGCTAGAAACTAATTTAGCAGAAATAAATGTAACAAATGCTTCTGGAGATATTGATGGAGATGGAGATTTTGATGAAATACACATCTTTGGAGGTCGTTCCTTTAGTATTTTTGAAGCAGCAACAGGAGTGTTGGTGTATGATAGTGCAAATGATTTTGAAGTCATTATAGCTGCAGACCCTGTATATGGAGCTATTTTTAATGCGAGTAATAGCAATAACAACCTTAAAAATAGAAGTGATAATAAAGGTCCTGAACCTGAAGGAGTTTTGGTTCAAGAAATTAATGGTTCTTTCTATGCCTTTATATTGTTAGAGCGTATTGGAGGGGTTATGGTATATGATATTACAGATCCAAATGCTCCCGTATTCTTGGCATATGTTAATAATAGAGAAGTAACTCCTGGAGGAGATGAAATGGGTGATCTTGGTCCAGAGGGTTTAGTTTATATAAGTGAAGAAGAAAGTACAAATGGAATAGCATATCTTTTGGTTGCAAATGAGGTGAGCGCTACGTTAAGTGTAATAGCTTTAGAAAATATCGTATTGAGAACGCAAGATATTAATACGATTGAAACAAGTTTTAAAATGTATCCAAATCCAGCTTCAAATCTTGTGTTTTTTAGTATTCCAGACACTTACAGTGTGTATGATGTTTTAGGAAACCTTTTAACACAAGTAAATGATGCAGCATCTATTAATGTGAAGGCATTGCCAATAGGAATTTATTTTGTAACGAATTCTAATAAGAACACTAAAAAACTACTTATTAAGTAAGTTAAACAA
>JBNMOX010000212.1:0-4068 GCA_051275835.1 Patiriisocius sp. | reverse complement strand
TACGTAATTAAAAAACAAACCATTCAAACACATGATCATGACCTTTAAAGAAGAAATATTAGCTGGAATACCGAATGAGTTAGCCCAAATAAAAGCCTATGACCTTGCTGTAAATCACGCCCCAAAAAGAAAAAAAATTCTCTCCCCAGAAGAAGAAATATTAGCACTTCGAAACGCACTTCGTTACTTTGAGCCTAGACATCACGCTACCCTCCTACCCGAATTTAAAGAAGAGTTAGAAAAATACGGCCGCATCTATATGTACCGTTTTAGACCCAATTATAAGATATACGCGAGGCCAATACAAGAATATCCCGGTGTTTGTGAACAGGCCAAAGCCATTATGCTCATGATACATAACAACCTTGATCATGCAGTCGCGCAACATCCTCATGAACTTATTACCTATGGCGGTAATGGAGCTGTATTCTCTAATTGGGCTCAATATAGACTCGTGATGCAATACTTGGCACAAATGACAAACGAGCAAACCTTAGTGATGTACTCTGGGCATCCCCTTGGCTTATTTCCATCGCATAAAGATGCGCCACGCGTAGTCGTCACAAATGGAATGATGATTCCTAACTACTCAAAACCAGACGATTGGGAAAAATTTAATGCACTTGGCGTTACACAATATGGCCAAATGACCGCTGGAAGTTACATGTATATTGGGCCCCAAGGAATTGTTCATGGTACTACGATTACGGTATTAAACGGATTTAGAAAAATTAAGAAATCTCCTGAAGGAGGACTGTTTGTAACCTCAGGTTTAGGTGGAATGAGTGGTGCACAACCCAAAGCAGGGAACATAGCTGGTTGTGTTACTGTTTGTGGTGAGGTAAACAAAAAAGTAACGTATACAAGACACAGTCAAGGCTGGGTAGACGAAGTAATAAGCGATCTCGATGTACTGGCGACAAGAGTGAAAGAAGCATTGGATGCCAAAGAAACAGTATCTATAGCCTGGGATGGAAATATTGTAGCCGTATGGGAACATTTTGACAAAGAAAACATCCATATAGATTTAGGAAGTGATCAAACGTCACTTCACAATCCCTGGGCTGGTGGCTATTATCCCGTTGGATTGACCTATGAAGCATCTGTTGAGATGATGGCAAACGATCCAGATAAATTTAAAGAAGAAGTACAACGTTCTTTAATAAGACATGCTGCTGCCATTAATAAACACACGGCAAAAGGAACCTACTTTTTTGATTACGGAAATGCCTTTTTATTAGAAGCCTCGAGAGCTGGTGCAGATATTATGGCTGAAAATAATATTGATTTTAAATACAACTCCTATGTCCAAGACATTATGGGACCTATGTGTTTTGATTATGGGTTTGGACCATTTAGATGGGTATGTGCTTCTGGAAAGCCAGAAGATTTAGCCAAAACTGATGCGATTGCCTGCAAGGTTCTTGAAGAAATGATACAAGTATCACCACCAGAAATTCAGCAACAAATGCAGGATAACATTACTTGGATTAAAGGCGCACAAGAAAACAAACTGGTCGTAGGTTCACAAGCTAGAATTTTATATGCAGATGCCGAAGGTAGAATGAAAATAGCCAGTGCTTTCAATAAAGCTATTTCAGAAGGAGTAATTGAAACTATTATTTTAGGACGTGATCATCATGATGTGAGCGGCACAGATTCACCCTACCGTGAAACTAGTAACATCTATGACGGTAGTCGTTTTACGGCAGATATGGCTATACACAATGTCATTGGTGATAGCTTTAGAGGTGCCACCTGGGTAAGCATTCATAACGGTGGTGGTGTTGGCTGGGGAGAGGTTATTAACGGTGGCTTCGGTATGGTTCTTGATGGTACTAAAGACGCGCAAAGACGTCTTGAAAGTATGCTTTTCTGGGATGTAAATAACGGAATTGCAAGACGTAGTTGGGCCAGAAATGAAGAAGCTGTATTCGCCATTAAAAGAGAGATGGAACGCAATCCAAACCTTAAAGTAACGCTTCCCAACTTTGTAGATGATTCACTATTAAATTAAAACATTATGAGCCTTTTTAAACTATTACCCATCATTGCTTTATTTGCATTAATCTCATGCAGCACAGTTAACGTTGTGAGTGATTATGACAAGGATGCAAACTTCACTAGCTACAATTCATTTGCCTTTTTCAAACCAGGTATTGATAAAGCACAGATTAGTGACTTAGATAAAAAAAGAGTACTACGTGCTATAGAAGCTAATTTAATAGCAAAAGGAATGAACAAAAATGGAGCACCAGATCTCTTAGTCAGTTTTTTTACCAAAGAAAGTCAACGTGTTGATGTGTATCAAAATAATTTTGGCGGCGGCTGGGGCTGGAACCCATATTGGGGAGGTGGTTTTAACAGCAATACTGTTGCTACAAGTTCAGAAGGAAGTCTCTACATAGATCTTATTGATGCCAAAACAAATGAACTTGTTTGGCAAGGCGTTGGTCGTGCCTCTTTATACACCGGAAATGACATTGAAAAACGTGAAGAAAGAATACAACTTATAGTTTCTGAAATATTTGCGCAATACCCTCCCGGAGTAAAAAAATAATTAAAAAAGAACCGCATAAAAGCAAAGATCCGCAACCAAATTGATTGCGGATCTTCTCTCATATGAGCTAAACAACTAAAATTTAGCTATACATTCAAACATATAAAAATTACTGTTTAATAAATTGACGAGAGATTTCTTGTCCATTACTGCGTATAAAAATGATATAGGTCCCAGGAGCTAATAAATACAGATCAACACTAGCGTTTGCGTGATTCGGTTGCCTTCTTAGCAATTCTTGACCTAACATATCAACCAATACAATTTTTTCTATATTTTCTGAAATTGAAACCTCAATTAAATGGCTTGCTGGATTTGGAAAAATGGTGAGGTTGGTTATATCCTTATCTATTGTTCCTAAAGTATCTTTATTTAAACCCAACCATGCAAACTGAAGTGTTCCTCCAGGAGAAGAAGGCCCAATAGGGCTACTAAAGTAGTAGCCCCAGTAGCTGTATTTAACATACGCAGCTCAGACCTAAATGCACCATTATTAAATGCTTTTAGGCATATTTAACCTGTGAAAGGATTTAAAAACATCCCTTGCCCAAAGCTGGCATCAAAGTTCAAGCCGCCTAACAAAATAGTTTGAGCATTATTTTTATTTATTCTATAGGTAGAATCCGTATCAATAGCAATAGCATATAAAAAATTACCCAATAAATCTATCGCTAATGCAATGGCTAAAACCATTCCTGTATTTCCAATAATAGTAAATTGCCCAGATGAAGGTTCGATAGTAAACAAGGTACTGCTTCCCATTCCATTGGTGGAGACAGAAAACAATAGTTAATTTAAAGCCTTGAAGCGAATCATCATCTACCTTTAAGACAAATTCCTACTTAGAAATAATCTTGTATCTTTAATGCAAGCAACTAATGTATATATGACCACAAAAGAGCAACAGGCAGTTTACAGAGAATCATTATTTAGACATCTAGATGGAATTGTAACAGCACCTACTGCATATAGACTCCACAAAATAGGGGTGACGGCATATTTATTAAAACATAAAAAGGTACCCTTAGCTACACTTGTATCACATTTTAACGCGAATGAAGGATACCTAAATGTTGCCCTACACATACTATGTTCTCAAGGGTGGCTCAGTCAAAAAATAGATGCTTCTAAAGATGAAATAAGCTACGAAACCAACTCTAAAAGTGCCATAGCATTTTCCTTATTCGAAACCTACAAAGATGTGGTTTCGCTTCAAGAATTATCGGAAGACTACCGTTTTAGAAGATTTGAGGTAACCCCATTTATAGCTCTAGAAAAAATTGTATCGCAACATAAAAATAAGTATGGATTTAGCATTTCAGAAGATAATGAGACAACAAGAATACAAGAGCAAATTCTTAACCACATAGAAGGAACAATTTTAGGCCCTACCCTTGTACATCTTGCCATGCATGGTATGTTTCATAAATATTTTATGCAAGCCAACTTTAAACCAGAAGAGTTTCATACTAATGGCACAAACTTTAGAAAACTCTTAGACATCCTTA
>JBNMOX010000211.1:0-4104 GCA_051275835.1 Patiriisocius sp. | reverse complement strand
GTAATAGGTTCATTTTTTTAAGTTCAAGTCCTTCTTCTTTAAGTTTTGCAGCACTCGGTATTTCTGGCAAGTGATGGTTTTCTTTTAGATATACTTCTAGGCTTTTTAAATCTAACATACGATACTCACTTTGTAAGGTAGAATGGCCATTATAATATCTCTCAAAAACATAATCTGGCGCTACAGCACCGTTGAGGTCTACTAATACTTCTTGTGTGTGTATTTTCCCTTTTACCGTAAGCATTTCGTCTGGTGTATTGGTGCCAATACCAATCATACCATTTTTTTCTGAAATGTTCGTATAGCTATTTTGTGCTGCACAAGACATTGTAATGAATAGTATGACTAGTCCTGTTACTGAAGTTTTCATGGTGTATGTTTTTTTAGGTTGCTTAAAAGTACAGCATTTTTTCTTTATATATTAGGTGTCATAGTAGCCTATTATATAATATATTTGGTCCAACCGATTTTAACTATCCGCTGTGCTATTTAATACTGTTGACTTTGCTGTTTTTTTACCGATAGTCCTACTGTTGTATTGGACTGTTTTTAAAAAATCGTTAACACTTCAAAATATCTTTATTGTTGTTGTTAGTTATTTTTTTTACTCGTGTTGGGATTGGCGTTTTCTTGGGCTTATTTTTTTAAGTTCTACTGTAGACTATACTGTAGGACTTCAATTCACGAAATCTCTTTCTCAGAAATATAAAAAAATATTGCTGTTTGCTTCTTTGTTTTTTAACCTAGGGCTTTTGTTTACGTTCAAGTACTTTAATTTTTTTATAGAAACATTTACGGATGCATTTTCATTTTTTGGAACTCAATTGCATCCAACAAGTATTTCAGTAATACTTCCTGTAGGTATTAGTTTTTATACGTTTCAGACCTTAAGTTACACGATCGATTTGTATCGAGGCAAAATAGAACCCACCAAAAATGTGGTGCAGTTTTTCGCATTTGTATCATTCTTTCCCCAATTGGTCGCAGGACCCATAGAACGCGCTTCTCATTTGTTACCTCAGTTTGCTAAAAAAAGAAAATTTCAGTACGCACAGCAAGTAGATGGGCTTCGCCTTATATTGGGCGGATTGTTTAAAAAAATGGTTATTGCTGATAATTGTGCATTATTGGCCAATCAAATATTTGACACCTATGAATTACAGTCTGGAAGCACTTTATTTATAGGTGCTGTGTTTTTTGCTTTTCAAATTTATGGTGATTTTTCTGGTTATAGTGATATAGCGATAGGAAGTTCGCGCTTACTGGGATTTGATTTGATGAAAAACTTTAATTTTCCTTATTTATCTCAAAATATGTCAGAATTTTGGAAGCGTTGGCATATTTCACTATCTACTTGGTTTAGAGATTATGTGTATATCCCGCTGGGTGGAAGCAAGGTTACTACGGGAAGATTGATCGTAAACATTGTCATTGTTTTTTTGGTGAGTGGCTTATGGCATGGCGCTAATTTAACTTTTGTTTTTTGGGGAGCGATCCATGCTGTTTTTGTTATTCCTGTGATATTGTTGCATAGAAATAAGAAAGCTCGAAAACCACTAGACAGTGTTCCTATTTGGCGACAATTATTGAATATAGCCGGGACCTTTAGTATTGTTGTTTTGGCATGGGTGTTTTTTAGAGCTCCAACATTAACCGATGCTTTTGTATATATAGACATTATATTTTCTAGCAGTTTATTTAGCATGCCTTTGGTGTCAAGAAGCGCCATCGTCTTTCTGTTCTTATATATGTGTATAGAATGGTTACAGCGGCATAGAGAACACGTGCTTGATGTTACTCATGTGTCTAAGCCATTGCGCTATGGAATTTATTATGTTGTTATATTTTCTATATTTTATTTTGCTGGTGATTTACAACCCTTTATTTATTTTCAATTTTAATGCGTAGATTATATCTAAAAATACTACTGTTTTTACTCCCTGTTTTTCTGGGGTGGATTGCTTTGGAAATTTTTTACAGGCAGGTACCTACTAACTATTCTTATAAAAACGAGCAAATACAAAGCGTATACTCAGGAACCGAAACACTAGTTTTTGGGGATTCGCATTCTTTTTATGGAATTAATCCACTGTTTTTTGAAACCAAGACCTTTAATATTTCTAATATTAGTCAGAGTTTATTACTAGATGAATTATTACTAGCAAAACATATTGAACAGTTACCTGCATTAGAGACAGTGATTCTTAACCTTAGTTATTTTACACTTTCTGCAAAAGAAAACGATCTAGAAAGCAATTGGCGTAAGTTTTTTTATCATCATGATATGGGGGTTACAGCACCTTCGATATCCATTTGGAATCCCCAGCGATATAGCAAGGCATTGATTCAGCGATTTGATAAGTCCATGGATTTAGTATTTGCATATCATGAAGATGGCACCATTGTAACTACAACGCCTTTAGGGTATGGAAAACAAGATGCATCTAGTATTATAAAAGACAAAGAAGCTATTTCAAAAGTAATTGCCAAAAAGCATGAGGATAACTCCCTAGACTTTGCACCTAATACAGCAAGGTTAGAACGAATGGTGGAACTTTGTAGGCGGTATGATGTAAATGTAATTTTACTTGAGATGCCCGTATATCCAGCCTATTATGAATTATTAGACCCTGTGAAGAAGGAAAAAATAAAAGAAACACTTAGGCAGTTGTCAAAAACATATGATCATGTATATTATTTAGATTTAAGCACCCATCGTTTATTTAAAAAAGAAGACTTAAGAGATGCAGATCACCTGACCAGGGCAGGAGCTCAAAAATGTAGTGTCTTATTAAATAACTATATAGAAAACAATACAAAATAGTATCATTTTATATTGACGATACTCAATGTCTTTTCCTTTTTTCTGAAATATTAATTATAAATAGTGCAATATCTCTAGATGTAAATTTTTTAATTCCAAAAAATACGCATCTAAGATTTCAAGCGTTACTCATGTAACAACCTTGTGTATTTCCAGTCTCTTAGTATAGTTAACAACCTGTGAATACTTAGGTTTCCGTTTTTTAAAAACGCTTTTGTAAACCTATATCTTTGATTGTAGCATATAAACCCCATTTCATGTTTAAAAACCTCATTGTTGTAGCTCTTTGTTTGGTATTTAGTATTCCATCTTTTTCACAGCAAACAGCTTCATTTACCAACGATCTTGCAACCTTTAATCGAGCGATTGAATTGTATAATAATAATCAGTATCTAGCTGCTCAGCAATTATTTACTAGTGTAAAACAAACAACCGATCGTGAAAGTATTGAAAGTGATTGCGCCTATTATATTGCCAATTGTGCAGTCCGGTTAAATCAACAAGATGCTGACCAATTAATGGAGTCTTTTGTGGCTAATTACCCAACCAGTATCAAGCGTAATTCGGCCTATATCAACGTAGCCAACTACTATTTTGATAATGGAAAATATGCCTATGCGCAAAAATGGTACAGTAAAGTAGACGCTAGTAGTCTAAGCAGTGCAGAGTCAGAGCGATTCAATTTTAATTACGGATATGCCTTTTTTAAAGCCAAACAATTTACACAGGCCAAAAAATATTTAAATACCGTAAGTGATTCCAAAACCTATGGCGCCCAAGCCAAATATTACTTAGGCTTCATTGCTTATGAAGGCGATGATTATGAAGAAGCAAATGAATTGTTTAATGAGGTAAAGGATAACAAGCGTTATAATAAAGACTTATCCTATTATCAAGCCGATATGAATTTCAAGCTAGGGAGATTTCAGGAAGCTATTGATTTAGGGACCGCACAATTTGATCGTTCTAGCCCAAAAGAAAAAAGCGAGTTATCCAAAATTATTGGGGAGAGTTATTTTAACCTTGAAAACTACGCAGCAGCTATTCCTTATTTAAAAGAATACAAAGGGAAAAAAGGACGTTGGAATAATACAGATTACTATCAGTTGGGGTATGCCTACTATAAACAAAGTGATTATGAAAGTGCTATTGGAGAATTTAATAAAATTATTGATGGACGCAATGCAGTGGCACAAAATGCCTATTACCATTTGGCAGAATCATATGTAAAGCAAAACAAAAAGCAAGAAGCTTTAAACGCATTTAAGAACGCAAGTGAA
>JBNMOX010000210.1:0-4118 GCA_051275835.1 Patiriisocius sp. | reverse complement strand
ATAATTTGATCGTCTTTTTGGGCAATGATATCTATTTCAGCTTTCTGAAAAGTCCAATTACGCTCCAAAATAATATACTCTTTTTCTAGTAAGTGTTTTAATGCGAGGGCTTCCCCTAGTATTCCTAAATCGTTATGCGCTGCCATTATTTAAAATGCTACTCGTTTTGCATATAAAAAGGGAGTTTTAATTCTGTTAAAAATAGGTGTTTCCTTTGAGTAAACAATAATGAGCTTATCAACATAAAAAAGGTTTCTTCACATTTGCAAAGAAACCTTTTAAAATAAATTGCTTGATTGTTCGATTAGCAGCCCATTAAACCAAAGGAAACTACGAGCTCTTGATCCACTTTTTCGCCTTTTATATTCTCGGCTGGGATCCATGCTCCTGGAGCTTTATTAATGAATTCGATCATTTTTTTATCTATATGTGGATATCCTGATGGCCTATCTAATCTCATATGTTCAAGTGTTCCATTTTTGGTGACTGTAAAAAACAACTTAGCTGGTTTTAGTTTCTTAGGATCCACTGTCTCCCTAGCTCCTTCACTATTTGTTTTTAGATATTCCTTAAGGACATCTTTTCCTGGCAGGTAAGCAGCTTGCTTTTCTGGGACAATAGTCAAGTGCGGGGTGGATGAACTAGGTTCCAACTTATTATTATTCGTGTTTAATTGTTGGTATTCAGCCTTAATCAAAAAATTAGTATTGTAATCAGAAGATTGTAAGAGTTTTAATTGAGCTGTTGTTAGGTCGCTACTATATCCCGTTTCTCTTATATCAGATCGCTTGTCGTCAATGACAATAATAACGGTTACAGATGTAAGAGATACTATATTTTGGGTCTCGTCTTCATCAAAAAAGGCATCGATCGTTGTTGCCTTATCTATGGCGCCTTTTTTAATAGGCCCGAACCTAGGACCTACATCATAAATAAAATCTGTAAAGATCTTATTTTTATTTAGTCCTATAGCTGGTCTATTGCTAGCCATTTCTTTACCTATCAATGGATCTACTTGATAAGTTTCTAAATCATTCCCACTCAGTTTTCCACAGGACATCAAACTCAAAATCACTAGTGCTGTAGAAAAAATTAAAATGCTCTTTTTCATATCTGTTATTTTAATAATTAATTGTTATCAAATGTAGTCCAGATGTAGGGTTCAAGGATAAGTTCAAATGTGAAAAAAGTGTGATTTTTTTGTAAAAACATTAAATTGACTGAGATTTAATGGCAATTACACTAGGCTATACATACGTTAACCTTACTTGCTCCTGACGTACTTCGAGTGTTACTTCCTTCCCAAATATTAAAGCTCTATTGTCTTCAATATGTCCTGCGGGAAAGTGAAAACACACGGGATAATCATATTCGCTTACCGTTTCAGAAATAATCTCAATAGCAGTTTTCCCAAAAGGAATACTGTTATCGCGCATTACACTCATTCCACCAACAACAAGTCCTGCAAGTTTTTTGAGTCGCCCGCTACGTTTTAAATTTTGCATCATTCGGTCTATATGATACAGCATCTCATCTAGATCTTCAATAAACAAAACCTTGCCTTGCCAATCTATTTCAGAAGGACTGTCTAAAATACTATATAAAACAGATAGATTCCCTCCAATTAATGTGCCTGTAGCTTTTCCTATCTTCCCATAAGATGCGTTTTCTAGCTTGTATGCAATAGAGCTCATATTTCCGAAGAGCGCTTCTTGTAATGTATGTCTTGATGCCTGTGATCTTTTTTCAATTTCCAAACACATTTGCCCATGAATAGTAGCAATGCCCAAGTTATTTATATGACTATGTAAAACAGTAACATCACTATAGCCAATAATCCATTTTGGTTGTTTTTGAAACTGATCGAAGTCTAGCAAATCAACCATACGTATGGTACCATAGCCACCGCGAGCACACCAAATGGCCTGTATGCTTAGGCTGTCTAGAGCTTCTTGAAGATCTTGTGCTCTAAGCACGTCATTCCCAGCATATTGTTGATCTTCTGCACCAATAGTCATTCCTAAATGAACTTTTAAACCCATTTCTTTGGCAAATAATATCGCCGGTTCTAATTCCTTTTCTGAAATTTTTCTAGCCGTTGAAACAATAGCTATAGTATCGCCTATAGTAAGATTTATGGCTTGGGTTTGAGGCACTTTGTTTCGTATTAACACACTAAATATGAAAGTTTTAAGTTATATTTAAGTCAAAATTATTGACCGTACTATAAAAGTACATATGATTTCTCAAATCAGACCATTAAAAATATATTTTTATGGCAGTTACTACCAACCCTCCTTGTAATACCTCGCTACTTACTCCGTATGTACCATCTGGATCAAATCCCTGGACATCTCAAAAAATAAAACACATATACAGGCGTCTTGCCTATGGTGCTAATCTAGATACTGTAGACGCAGGGCTATCACTTACACCTGAAGCCCTTATAGATACTATTGTAGATACTGCTTCTAATTTAGGTCCAACACCTACCCCACCCTGGGGATATTTTGCCTTGAGTGACTTTAACGATTATGAAACCGATAACCCTAATTTTATAAATGAATGGTATTTACAAACAGCCAATGATACAATTCAAGATGATTTTAGAGGAAGACTCACCTTGTTTTGGATGAATCATTTTGTAACAGAACTTGAAACGTATTTCTATTCACCTTATATGTTTCAGTATTATAATTTGATGCAGACCTTTGCTCTCGGAAATTTTAAAGAATTTGTAAGAACCGTAGGTGTCAATTCTACCATGTTATTATATCTTAATGGTTTTCAAAACACCAATAACAATCCTAATGAAAATTATGCAAGAGAGCTTTTCGAATTATTTACCCTAGGTGAAAACAATAATTATACACAGCAAGACATTATAGAAGCTTCTAGAGCATTAACAGGATATAATCACTGGGATGAACCTGGCGCCCAAATACATTTTGATGATAGCACTTGGGATGAAAATCCTAAAACTATTTTTGGCTCTGAGGAATTCTACACCTATGATGAACTCATCGACACCCTTTTTGAACTTAGAGAAACCGAGATCGCCCAATTTATTTGCACCAAACTTTACAAATATTTTGTGAGTAATGAATATGATGCTGTCACCCAACAAGATATTATAAATCCTCTAGCGCAAACACTTATAGAGGCTAACTTTGAAATGGCACCCATGCTAAAACAACTTTTTAAAAGTGAGCACTTTTTTGATGAGCGCGCTATAGGAGTTGTTATCAAAAGCCCGTTTGACGTCATTTTAACCTATATCAATGAAAGCAATTTCTATTATGATGATATCATGATGGGGGCTATAAATTACTATGCAGGCCTTATTGGACAAGAATTATATGATCCGCCAGATGTTTCTGGATGGCAACGTGACGAAACTTGGATTAATACATCCACACTAACGGGGCGTTGGCAAATGATGGAATTTTTACACAATTATTTATATGGTGAAGAGTTGCAAGCCTCTTTTATAGATCTTGCCCGTGAATTATCTAGTGACAGCAATGACCCTTTTGTGATTACTAGAGCCATTGTAGATTTCTTCATGTCTAAAGAATTATTTACCGAAACAGATTATGATATTGCAACGACTATTCTAAAATGGGAAGTGCCTCAAAATTATTATGACGACGGATTGTGGAACCTTGGTTGGGACTCTGCTCCGTATCAAGTGTATTTACTGCTCATTCATATGATGAGAATGCCGGAATTTCAACTTAAATAATACTGCTATGTGTACCAAACATAAGAACCACAATAAAGGAACTAAAGATAACAAGAACGCCCATGATCAAGAACATGCTTCCTGGAATCGTCGTTCCTTTATTCAAGCCTTAGGCCTTGCAGGCGCAGGGAGCATGATGCTAAAAGGAACCAATGTAAGCGCTACAGCACCCTCGCCATTATCTATTGCACTTTCCCAGGCAGAAAATGATAATATTCTTGTCATTATTCGACTTAAAGGAGGAAATGATGGCCTCAATACCATTGTGCCGGTCTATGATTATGATACCTATGCAAATTTGCGTCCAACCATACGCCATCAAGAAAACGAATTACTGGCACTAAACTCAGATTTTGCACTTCCCAATTACATG
>JBNMOX010000209.1:0-4144 GCA_051275835.1 Patiriisocius sp. | reverse complement strand
CAAAAGCCGAGTTCTAAAGTGTTTGAAGCGTTCTTATTTTCGCAAGAAAAAGAAAGAATGGCAATGCAAATAACGAAGATATATTTCATAGTAAAAAAATTTACGTATTCTTGGTTCGAAAAACTTAAAAGTACTTACAAAAAACCAAGGTATTGTTATCTTTGCTCCTCTTTAAGAAAAACGCATTATGAAGATTTCATACAACTGGCTTAAACAATTCATCAACACAGACTGGAATGCCGAGGAAACCGGAGAACTATTAACAGACTTAGGCCTTGAAATAGAGGGTGTTACCCCATTTTCTTCTGTCCTAGGCGGACTAGAAGGCATTGTTGTTGGTCATGTGCTTTCTTGTGAACAACACAGTAATGCAGATCGCTTAAAAGTAACCCAAGTAGATATAGGAACTGGAGAACCTGTACAAATTGTTTGTGGAGCTCCAAATGTTTCTGCTGGACAAAAAGTACCTGTAGCCACTATAGGTACTACCTTATATGATGCAGAAGGAAAACCTTGGCAAATTAAAAAAGGTAAAATCAGAGGCGAAGTAAGTCAAGGGATGATATGCGCAGAAGATGAGCTAGGACTGGGAAAATCTCACGATGGAATCATGGTTTTGGATAAAAATAGTGCTGCGGGAACACCTGCTTCGGAACTATTAGCGGTTGAAAACGACCTTGTTTTTGAAATTGGATTAACACCAAACCGTGCAGATGCCATGAGTCATTGGGGAGTTGCCCGTGATTTACGAGCTGGTTTGAGACAAAAAGAGATTTCATTAGAATTAATTACACCCTCCACGACCAATTTTAAAATTGAAAACAGAACCTTAAAAATGGAGGTTGAGGTTGAAAACAATGACCTAGCTCCTCGTTACTGTGGAGTGACCATTAGTGGAATTGTAGTTCAAGACTCTCCAGATTGGCTAATAAACAGATTAAAAGCTATTGGTTTAGCGCCCATTAATAATATAGTAGATGCTACCAACTATGTATTGCATAGTCTTGGGCAACCATTACATGCCTTTGATGCTAATAAAATAACAGGAAATGAAATTAACGTTAAGACCCTGCCTGCTGGAACTAAATTTACAACCCTAGATGGTGTTGAGAGAGAACTGCACGAAGAAGATTTAATGATTTGTGACGCAGAAAAACCCATGTGTATCGCTGGTGTTTTTGGAGGAATTGATAGCGGTGTCACCACTGCTACTTCTAGCATTTTCTTAGAAAGCGCCTATTTTAATCCTGTAAGTATTCGCAAAACGGCAAAACGGCATGCATTAAATACAGATGCATCTTTTCGTTTTGAGCGCGGTATTGACCCTAACGCCACAGAATATGCACTCATGCACGCGGCCATTCTCATCTGTGAATTAACAGGCGGAAATATAACCAGTGATATTATTGATGTCTATCCTAAGAAAATTGAAGACCATCAAGTATTTCTTAATTACGATAAAGCTACGGCACTTATTGGACAAGAAATAGAAAAAGAAACTATAAAAAACATCTTAAATTCATTAGAAATTAAGGTAAACAATGTGACTGAAACAGGAATCGGGATGACTATTCCTGCCTATAGAAATGATGTAACAAGAGAAGCAGATGTTATTGAAGAAATTTTGCGCGTGTATGGGTATAACAACATCGATGTGTCTTCAAAACTAAACGCTTCTATAGCAAGCACAGTAGGTATTAAAGATTTTGAAATACAAAATAAAGTAGCTTCTCAATTAACTGCGCTTGGCTTTCATGAAATGTTAAATAACTCATTAACATCTCCTAACTACACAACACTTACTGAAACATTAACAGACGAACACAGTGTAAGAATGTTAAACCCCTTGAGCAACGATTTATCTGTGATGCGCCAATCTATGTTATTTGGAGGCTTAGAATCTCTAGCCTATAACACCAACCGAAAAGCAACCAACGTAAAGCTTTTTGAATTTGGAAACACCTATAAAAACTTCACAAGCGGAAGAGAAGAGAATAAACACATGTCGTTACTTCTAACAGGAAACAAGACAGAAGATAGCTGGGCAACAGAAACTCAAAAAGGAGACTTTTTCTTTTTCAAAGGAGTTATTATTTCGGTTTTAAGTAGGTTAGGAATTACTACTATTTCAGAAAAAGAAGTGAAAAGCGATTTGTTCTCTGAAGGACTCACATTGTCTTCAAAAAAACACACCCTAATGTCTTTTGGTCTGGTCACTAAAAAAATAAGCAAGCATTTTGGAATTGATGCAGAAGTACTGTATGCTGATTTTGATTGGAGCACCATATTAACGCTATTAAACAAACATAATTTTGTAGTACAACCTATCTCAAAATTCCCGAAGGTGAAACGTGATTTTGCTTTGTTAATAGACGAATCTGTAGGATTTGGCGATCTAAAAGATACTGCATTTCAAACAGAAAAGGGCTTACTTAAAGAAGTTCACCTTTTTGATGTCTATACTGGTAAAAACCTACCCAAAGGCAAAAAATCGTATGCAATAAGTTTTACTTTACAAGACGAAAACAAAACTTTAACTGATAAGCAGATTGACAAAATCATGAACAAACTGCAACAACGTTTTGAAAAGGACTTTGGTGCTAAGCTTCGCTAGACATTAGACGGTAGACTTAGACAAAATTAAAATGTCTTCTATTATCAATCACAAACTCCAAAACACACCACATGGAGACCCCCATGTTTGCTATTGGTTTTCTTTGATTCTTTGATCATCAATTTTAAAACTTCCAACTAAACTTCATTGGATGAGGTAGCGAACTATCCTTTAACTGAGAGAGAAATGATGGTTAAGCTCTAAAAGTTGTGACATACTGTTAAAGAACTCTTAAGGGACTATGCATACTTTAAGATTTGAATATCTTTGGGAGGTAACCTTTTATAAGAACAACACCCAATATGCGAATTATAATTTTGGCGGCTTTAAGCGTTGTATTAACCACTACTTCTCTCTTTGCGCAGCAACCACAAAAGCCTACAGCTTCAGAAATTTATCACAAACTACAAAAGCTTAACTTCTTAGGAAGTGCCTTGTATGTTGCGGCACATCCAGATGATGAAAACACAAGGCTTATTTCTTATTTAGCCAATGATGTTCACGCACGAACCGCTTATTTATCTCTTACCCGTGGAGATGGGGGGCAAAATTTAGTGGGTCCAGAAATTAGAGAACTCCTAGGGGTTATACGTACACAAGAATTATTAGCTGCACGCCGTACTGATGGCGGAGAACAATTATTTACAAGAGCCAATGATTTTGGGTATTCAAAACATCCAGACGAAACGCTGGCTATTTGGAATAAAGATGAAGTTTTAAGCGATGTTGTGAGAGCTATTAGAAAATTTAAGCCAGATGTTATTGTAAATAGGTTTAATCACCGAAATCCAGGAAGTACACACGGGCATCACACCTCCTCTGCTATGTTGAGTTTTGAAGCCTTTGATTTGGTTGGCGACGCAACAAAATATACCGAAACAGCCATTAAATTTGGTGCTTGGCAACCTAAAAGATTGATGTTCAATACCTCTTGGTGGTTTTATGGAAGTAGAGAAAAATTTGAAAAAGCAGATAAGTCAAAGTTAGTTACTTTAGAAACTGGTAACTACTACCCTGCTCTAGGACTCTCTAACGGTGAAATTGCATCTTTAAGTAGAAGCATGCATAAATCACAAGGGTTTGGAAGTACAGGAAGCCGAGGCAATCAAACCGAATACCTTGAGTTTTTAAAAGGAGACTTCCCAGAAGATACTAGTAATATATTTGATGGCATTAACACGACATGGTCTAGAATGGAAGGCGGAAAAGCAATTGGCGCCATTTTAAATCCGCTTGCTGAAAATTTCAACTTTCAAAACCCGTCGGCTATGGTGCCGCAATTAGTTAATGCTTATTCCTTATTGCAACAAACAAAAGAGAGTCATTGGCGTAACATTAAATTATTAGAATTAGAACAAATTATAGTAGACGCAAGCGGTATTTTCTTGGAAGCAGCTTCAAGTACCGAAAGCATCAACCCTAAGGCAAGCTACACTATAAACGTAGAAGCTATTAACAGAAGTACAAACCAGGTCACACTTGCTGGGCTTTCAACTCCTTCTGGGACTGTGCTTTCTAGTAAAGACCTTA
>JBNMOX010000208.1:0-4151 GCA_051275835.1 Patiriisocius sp. | reverse complement strand
ATTTTTTTCCATCCCCTAAGAGCTTTTTAAACAAAGGTAAATCTTGGGGTGTAGAGATGATTAAAATCTCTTTAATACCAGCAAGCATTAAAGTGGATAGCGGATAATAGATCATAGGTTTGTCATATACAGGCATTAATTGCTTGCTAACGGCTAAGGTAAGTGGGTGTAGTCTGGTGCCGCTTCCTCCGGCAAGTATGATTCCTTTCATTTTTCAAATTATTTAGAAGTGATTTGTTCCGTACCTTTAGGGTTTCAATTCTTTTTGTTTATACTTATTTAATATACTGTTATGTCCAAAAAAAAATCCCTTGTACCTTCGCTAATGCTGCTGCAACACGAGGAAGGGCTGGGGGAAGTTTTTGCTAAAACAATCTGTCACTATGTTCTAAATACCAGGCAACAGTTTTGTGAATACCGCTTTCAAAATTCTCATCGGCTTTCCATGCTAATTCATTTTCTATTTTAGTGGCATCTATAGCATATCTAAAATCATGACCAGGCCTATCTGTGACAAAAGTAATTTGTTCTTTATATGAAAATCCTTTGGGTTGCAAGGTGTCTAAAATGTCGCAAATAGTGTGTGCAATATAAAGGTTTTCACGCTCGTTACGACCTCCAATATTATAGGTTTCCCCTAATCTCCCAGCGTAAATAGCTTTTCTGATACCAATACAATGATCTTTTACATAGAGCCAGTCGCGAACGTTCTTTCCATCTCCATAGATGGGTATGGGCTCTCCCGCCACGGCTTTACGAATAATCGTAGGGATTAATTTTTCTTTATGTTGATTGGGGCCATAATTGTTTGAACAATTGGTAGTTACTACGGGCATACCATAGGTGTGAAAATAACTACGTACAATAAAATCGCTTGAGGCTTTTGAGGCACTATAAGGACTGTTGGGGGCATAGGGAGTTTCTTCTGTAAACAGCCCTGTAGCGCCTAGGGTTCCATACACCTCATCTGTAGAAACATGTAAAAAACGGTTGGAATCACATCCTTCTTTAAAGAGGTTGGGAGCGTCCATCCAGATTTTATAAGCAGCTTGTAATAAATTGAACGTTCCTGTAATATTAGTAGCAATAAAAGCACCAGGACTTGTTATAGAGTTGTCTACATGTGATTCTGCAGCAAAATGGACTACTTCATTAAATTGATGTTCCTTAAATAATGTGGTTACCAATTCTTGGTCACAGATATCTCCTTCAATAAAATGATAATTAGAAGCTTTGGAAGCGGTTTCCAGATTTTTTAAATCACCTGCATAGGTAAGTTTGTCTAAAACATAGAGTTCATCTTGAGACGTTTCCAAAAGATAGGCTACATAGTTAGAACCTATAAAACCCGCTCCTCCAGTAATTAAAATAGACTTCGTTTTTGACATTTTTTTGCGTTTTATTCTAAAATTAATTTCAACATTTTTTCTGTAATGAGATAGGTAGGTTTTACACCTGTAGTACCTAGCCCTCCAGAGGCTAATGTGCTTCCCGTTACTAACGGGTTGTCACTCGCATAATATGCATACATAACCTTTACATTACTATTGATGCTACCTCTTATTTTTGAGGCAGCCTGTATGGCTTTTTGATAATGAGCGCCTTCCATTTCTAGACCAATAACATTCCATGTTGAGGTGAAGAAAAATTGTAAGACATCTCTATTTTGTAAAGACGTACCTAACACACTGATCATGGATCCTTTACAAACGGTAATGTCATCATGTTCAAAATCAGCAACTTTAAGGTTATTTTTAAAAGGATAATTATCTGCGGTACCCTCAAATACATGTGCAGAAGGAATCATAATATCTCCTTTGCCGCCTTCTAAAATTCCAGCTTTTCCCATAATGCCAATAGACACAACGTTTAAAAAGTGTGTTTTAGTATGTGTAGTATAGGGTTTTAATAGCTCGTCCATCGTTTCATAGGCCTGCTCTCCAAAAGCATAATCCATCACAATAATTACTGGCTTTTCTACTGTTTCTTTTGCACAAGACGGCATGTCATAGGGCAAATATTTTAGCTTTGCTGTATCAAAAATTTGAACATTAATATTGGTGCCGCTATCATCCTCAAGATAGGTCATGCCTTCTTTTTTAGCCAATAGTGTTGTTTTTTCACGTTGTTTTGAACTACTACTATCACTTAGTAATTCATACAAATGCATACGTCCTTTTTTAGCTTCGTTAGGCAGTGCTTTTTCTGCATACAAACTATTCATGACACTGTGCATGTTGGCGCTAATAATGTGAATAGGACGCTTTAATAATCCTTTTTTATCAAGTGTTTCTTTGATGTTGAATGCCCAGCGCTCTCCATGAATATGGTGTCCTAAACGTTCTCTTAATACAGGGCTAAACGTGATGATTCGTTTTTCGGTTTTTACGACTTCATGAATAGCTCCTTTTCCTAAATGATAGATAATACTTAAAAAACGATGCTCATTTTCTTTACAAGAAAAAGCGGTATATACTTCATTTACTTCTTCAAATGTGCGTCCCAAAAAGTTGGCGGTGTGCGTAAGGGCAATCTCTTTTTCCTTTTGACTAAGTTTTCCTTTTTTAAGGACCGCTTGTTCTAGCTTTTTCCAGTCTCTAATTACATCTAGACCATCATTAATCATTACTTGCCGCATGATTTTGTGAGACTCGATATATAAAAAAGTAAGGTGGGTAAGGATGTCATAAATTTCAGAGCGACCTCTTGTCACCTCAATATTCATTTGCTCTTCGTCAATACGATAGCAATTGCGTCTTCTTTTGGCAGGAATAATAGGAGTAAAATGAGAGTTTTTATACCCTTCATCACTAGTAAGATTGATATACCTACATTCTTCAATACCATAGGGTAGTCTGTCTATAACATAGAGTAAACCTTGTAATTCTGCTTTTTCTTCGGCAATAGAACCGTAAATTTCGGGTCGTAAGGTAAGAAGTGCTTCTCTTAATGACTCCCCAGAAACTCCCATAGGTTTGTAGAACCCTCTATTAAAGAGGTGGCGCATGGTAATGTATAGTCGCTCAATGGCGCCTGTGCTTTCTTGGGCTCTAGATCTAGTGTGTGAATTTAATTTTGTCATACACGCAAAGATAACATATTCTTTTAGGCAAGGATTATGGAAGAAATTGAAATTAAAGTCGAAACATTTACAATGTTTAACGTGCTTAACCTGAAATACGAATGTTTTAAGCACCTTAGTTTGTTGGAGCCTATTTTTGAGTCCTTTCGAGAGTCTCAGTCTTTTTTGTTGTTGAAACCTTTAGCGAATTAAGGAAGCTGAAGTACTCGAAGCACCTTCTGTTAATATAAACGCATCCAAGACATCGGCAATGTTTCGGTCATTTGAGAGTCTAGGCATTTTATTTTGACCCCCTAACTTACCTTTTGATTTCATATAGGCATGAAAACCTCCCTTTTGCAAAGGACTAATTTTAAGGGTTTGTAGCATCTTTCCGTCGCGCAAATCTTTGTAGTAGCTATTTTGAATCTGCAAAGCGGCATCCAGTTTTTGAGCAATTTCGTTGAGGTTGTTTTCCGTGTTTTCAAATTCTATAAACCACTCGTGGTAGGCCAGTTCTCCTTCTTGAGGATTGGTTTGAGGAGCCACTGTAAATTCTGAAATAGAAAAACCAATGGTGTCCATCGCTTCTTTCATAGCAGTTTCCACCTCCTTACTAATAACGTGTTCACCAAAGGCTGAAATAAAATGTTTGATACGCCCTGTAACAATAACACGATAAGGAGCCAATGTTGTAAACTGAATTGTGTCACCAACATTATAGCCCCACAAACCAGCATTGGTAGAAATGAGTAACACATAGTTTGTGTCTAGTTGTACTTCCCCAATGGTAAGTCTCTTAGGGTTTTCTGTAAAAAACTGATCTGCTACTACAAATTCATAGAAAATACCACTATCTAATAGTAAGAGCATTCCTTTTTCGGTCTGATTATCTTGAAAGGCAAAAAACCCTTCACTAGCAGGAAATAATTCTATACTTGGTATTTTTCTCCCAATCAAGGCATCAAATTTGGCACGATAGGGCTCAAAGTTAACACCTCCGTATATAAAGAGTTCGAAGTTTTTGAAAAGGTCCCCTGTTTTTTTGCCGGTAGCTTCGGTTAATTTTTCAAAATACATTTGTACCCAA
>JBNMOX010000207.1:0-4153 GCA_051275835.1 Patiriisocius sp. | reverse complement strand
AAATAGGTGTTTTCTTAGCATTCGATACATTCATTATTTGCAGTTAAAAAATTCGCAGACTCCTCCGTTTTAATTTGACAGCATGGATCAAACGTGCTAATAAAACAGCAATACATTATGTGTAAACACTTTTTAATCAGTGATTAAGCAATGCTGCATGCCTGTAAATTAATTTTTGTGTGTGTAGCATTTTATCAGTTTTTTGTAATTAATTTTTTGTCGGAATTGATAAATTACGAGGTATACTCCTTGTGTTTCGGGGGTTTATTGATTAAATTTAAAAACCTTTTTAAAATTAAAGCGGTTTTATTAAACCCCGACGACATGAAAAAACTACTACTTTTATTCATTTTCTTTTTCTGTGTGACAATAGGATCCGCTCAGGATAAAATTTATATGGGTGCTACTGTTGTAGATGTTGAAACAAATGAACCAATCCCATATGTAAATATTGGATTTTTTGAGCAGGGAATTGGAACTGTTAGTGATGATGAAGGACATTTCAAATTATCCTATTCAGAAAAAGAATTAAAAAAATTCCCATCCTTACAATTTTCATCTATTGGGTATGAAACCTTAGAAATTGCCTTCAAAGAAATACAAGACCTCAGTTCTTATAAAGTGCTTGTTTATTTAACACCCAAAGAAAATGACTTAGATGAAATTGTTTTAAAAACTACCAAACGAAACTTTGAAAAGCTAGGGAGTTCTGTATATGCAAAAAGAGAAATGGGGTATTGGAGGAACAAAGAGGGATTGGGTGGTGAAATTGCAACACGAATTACGGTAGACCACAAAAACACACAACTACATAGCCTTACTTTTAATATTCAAGAAAACCTATCGGATAGTTTATTAGTACGTGTAAAAGTGTACGATTATAATCGAGGCTTTCCAGGAAATAATTTGTTGACAGAGAATATCTTTCATATGGTTAGCAAAAAGAAAGGAGAGGAAACAATACCCCTAAAAGAACATAGAATTGTTGTAGACGAAGATATTATTGTAAGTCTGGAATTAGTAGAGATTTATGGTGATGCGATTTATTTTGCAGTTTCTGCTAGCCCGTATAGCGGGAATTCTTATACAAGAAAATTAAGTCAAGATTTCTGGAAAAATTACCCAGATACGCGTGTAAGCTTTCATCTTATAAGTTCTTTTCCAGATCCTGCCTACCGTACTTTTGTAAAAGTTAGACAGGCTCCAAAGAAAATTAAACTGTATTGGGATACGTCTACTAGTATGAAAAAGAGAGATGCCAAAGAAGAGTTGAAGTTATTAAAAAAATACCTTCGAAGCATACAAAACGTTGAGGTTGAGGTTTCAAAATTTAATACAAGCATTTATGAAACTAAAACATTTAGGATTAAAAATGGCAGGGTTTCTCAATTAATTGATTTTTTGGAAAACAGCCTTTATCATGGAGCTTCTTCTTTTGAGGACATACTAAAACAGGATGATTTTAAAGCAGATACGACCTTGCTTTTTTCAGATGGAGCTACTTTTTTGGAACCACTACAGCCTGAAGTGAATACTCAAATTTTTACGATTAATAGTCTTGCTAAAGCCAATCATGTGCAATTGCAACAAATGGCTTATTTTAATAATGGGCATTATATAAACCTTCACAGAGTAGATGCTAACGAAGGAGTAACGTATATGAAGAATGAGTTGGATGATGCTGTAAAGTATAATGCACCAAGAACAAAATCTCGGGATGACGTATACGGTGCTATTTATAATGATCAAGGACCCGTTCAAGGAGCTATTGTAATGGTTAAAGATTCTTTTGTTTTTTCAGAAACAGACGCTGGTGGAAACTATACTATTCCTGCTGGAAAAGGCGATGTTCTTACTATACGCTCGCTAGGAATGTTGGATAAGGATACTGTTGTAGGTGTTCTTAAAAAAATGCATATTCCTATGAAACCAGCTAATGAAGAGCTTGGTGAAGTGCTTCTAAAAAAGACAAACACCAGAGAAATTGGAGATGCCTTGGTAAAAACACCTTATGGAATGAAAAAAAGAGGGGGTGTGGGCTATAGTCTCTCCAATACCATGACGAGTGAAGAAATTAAATCTACAGATGTGTATCTGCATCAGTTAATAATGAAAATGCGAGGTATACAAGTACTTGGTATGACTGGTATGGCAGGACAGGATCCAGTATATGTTATCAGAAAAAATAATAGAAATTCAATTACGTTAAACGGGGGTCTTACCTTGCCAGCAATCATTATTGATGATATGGCTTTTGATCAAATGTCGGGTCAAAAATTACCTCCTGTGAATGTTCAACTTATTGAAAGAATTACAGTCTTAAGTACAGCACAATCCATCAATAGATATGGGCAAATAGCTGCATATGGAGCTATTGTTGTTGAGATGAAAAAAGATTTTGACAGAAACAAATTAACAAAGTCAAAACCAAAGGTTGACCTAACTGTAAAAGGGAATGATTATATAGAAGCTGTCGAAACATTAGAAAACGATGTTGCTCAGCAAAATAAACCCTACTATCTAGAAGCGCTAACACAAACAACATCCTTTCAAGAAGCAAAAGAAATCTATCAAAAACAATTACAAACAGCATTTGCAAAATCAATATCCTACTATATCGCCGTAAGTAATTATTTTAAAAAATGGGATAGAGAATTTGCTATTGAAGTACTTTCAACCATTGCCGAAATAGCTCCAACAAACCCTAAGGCACTTAAGTCTTTGGCATATCATCTAGATTCCTTAGGTGCTTATGAGCAATCTATTTTAGTATATCAACATATTGTTTCTTTACAGCCAGAAAAGGCACAGTCATATCTAGATGCCGCTTTAGCGTATAAAAACGTTGCAGATTATAAAAAAGCGGCAGCACTCTATACACAGATGTTGTACAATACTATTCCTAACCTTGATTTTACAGGAGTTAAAGATATTGTTGTACATGAATTACGTGATATTGTTACAAACCATAAAACATCCCTTGAGTATACTGATTTGCCAGAAGAGCTTTTACAAGTTGGTTTCAAGCAAGATACGCGTATTGTTTTTGAATGGAATGACCCCTTAAGTGAATTTGACATTCAGTTTGTAAATCCGAATAATAAATTTTTCACATTTAAACATACGTCATTTGAAAACTCAGATTTGATTCAACAGGAAATCGCAGACGGATTTTCAACGAAAGAATTTGTCCTTGAAGATCCGTCACCGGGGAAATGGCTAATTAACATTGTTTCTCACAGTAAAAAAAATCGCAATAATCCAATATATGTAAAGTATGTTGTTTATAAAGATTTTGGGCAAGCTTCACAAACCAAAAGTGTAAAAATTATTGATATAAGTACCCACCAAAAGAAAGTGACCTTAGACACATTTAGTAACCTTTAATGTTTTTTTTATGACACAAGTAACAAGAGTCATCGCCATTTTTTTATGGGTTTTATTCGCTCAAATGAGCATAGGCCAAACTGTTTTTAGAGGGACTGTTCTGGATGAAGATACGCAAGAGCCTATTAGACAGGTAAGAGTAGGTGTTTTGGGACAGGGTGTTGGAGAAATCACGAACGATGAAGGTAATTTTACCTACAGAAAATATCATGAAGTTTTAGATAATGAAAGCAGGCTAAAAGTATCAGTAAAAGGGTATAAAACATTAACCAATGATGTTTCGGTGATTCGGAAAATGATGAACAATCGAGGTGTAATATACCTTAAGAAAGAAATCTCTAATCATGTACTAGTAAAAAAAGATAAAAAAGTTGCCATATTTTGGGACGCTTCAAAAAGACCTAAAAATAGAAATATTAAACTTGAAAAAAGATATTTACGTGCCTACCTTGAAGACAATTCAATTTCTCAAGTACGGATAACTGCTTTTAACGAAGAGATTATTTTTTCTGAAATATTCACGGACCCAACACGTGCTTTTGCCAACATAGAGGCGAAGCTTAACATGATTGAATATAAAGGCTTTTCAGATTTTGAACATATTCAATATGCAGCGGTAGATGAAGTTATATTATTTTCACAGCACCCTCCTGTCGTTGGAACGCCCTATATAGATCAAGAAGTACCTTTTCATACAGTTAATTTTAATGCAAAAGCGCAGGCGGTATCTTATTTTAAAAAAATAGCCTCTTTTACTTCAGGAAAA
>JBNMOX010000206.1:0-4179 GCA_051275835.1 Patiriisocius sp. | reverse complement strand
TTGAAAATTCCCTTTTTAGGTGAATTGCCATTACTGCAAAGTATTAGAGAAGCTGGAGATGCTGGTCATCCTGTAGCGCTTCAAGATGGAACAGCTATTGAAGCTGCTTTCATTGACATTACAAAGAATGTAGTACGTGAAACCGTAAAAAGAAATAAGACATTGCCTCCTACAGAAGCTATTCAAATAACAACCATGGCAGGATGTAGTGCTATAAAATAAAACTATGGAACAAGAAGAACTAGTGGCAAAAGTAGAAACGGCATTGGATGAAATTCGTCCATTTTTACAAAGTGATGGCGGTGATATATTACTATTGAGTATAGAAAATGGAACCATAGTGAAAGTGCAATTACAAGGCGCTTGCGTAGGGTGTAGTGTCAACCAAATGACTTTAAAGACCGGTGTGGAAATGACTATTAAAAAGCACGCGCCACAAATTGAAGAAGTAATTAATGTAGAAGGGTAGCGGTGGTTTTCGTCATCTTTTAGGATAAAAATTAGGGCTATTTTTATAGCTAAATAGTGATTTATTTTCATGATAAAAACAGATATATTAATAATAGGAGCAGGGCCTACGGGACTCTTTACTGTTTTTGAAGCAGGATTATTAAAGTTGAAATGCCACCTTATAGACGCACTGCCTCAACCTGGTGGACAATGCAGTGAGATATACCCCAAAAAACCCATCTATGATATTCCAGCTTTTCCTGAAATATTAGCGGGTGATTTGGTTACTAATTTAATGAAACAAATTGCCCCTTTTCAGCCAGGTTTTACATTGGGTGAAAGAGCGCAAAGCATTGAAAAACTAGAAGATGGTTCATTTATAGTAACGACCAATAAAGGAACACAACACCAAGCTCCTGTCATTGCTATTGCTGGTGGGTTGGGGAGTTTTGAGCCAAGAAAACCACCCATTTCAAATATTTCGATGTTTGAAGATGCTGGTGTTGAGTATATTATTAGGGATCCAGAATTATATAGAGATAAAGACGTAGTGATTGCAGGTGGAGGTGACTCTGCCCTAGATTGGAGTGTTTTTTTAACAGATGTCGCAGCTAGTGTTACATTGGTGCATAGGCGCAATGAATTTCGTGGTGCTTTAGATTCTGTAGATAAAGTTCAAGAACTAAAAGACAAAGGTAAAATTAATCTTGTTACTCCCGCAGAGGTTGTAGATGTCGTTGGAGATGGTCATGTTAATGCCGTGATGATTAAAAAAGGGGATGTTGTTTCAGAAAAAAAGTGTGATCATTTTATCCCACTATTTGGATTGGCTCCTAAGCTGGGCCCAATTGCAGACTGGGGTCTTGAAATAGAGAAAAATGCTATAAAAGTTGATAATACCTTAGATTACCAAACCAACATACCTGGAATTTATGCTATAGGCGATGTAAATACCTATCCAGGTAAATTAAAACTTATTTTGTGTGGTTTTCATGAAGCCACACTCATGTGTCAAAGCGCCTATCAACGTATTTTTCCAGACAAAAGATATGTCATGAAATACACAACTGTGGGTGGTGTAGAAGGATTTGATGGCACCAAAAAGGAAGCGCCAAAAGCTGTGGTTAAAGCAATAAACTAAGGTCATTTATGGAAGAACAAGATATTATAATCCATATTACAGATAGAGAAGGAGTTACTCATGACCTTGTCGCTCCTACAGACATGAATATGAACCTTATGGAAGTGATTCGTTCTTATGAGTTAGCACCAGAAGGTACCGTTGGTATATGTGGCGGGATGGCCATGTGTGCTTCCTGTCAATGTTATGTTGAGAGTGATCATGAACTTCCAGAAATGAGCGATGATGAAAGCGCGATGCTCGCCGAAGCTTTCCATGTTTTAGATACCAGTAGACTTGGTTGCCAATTACATATTCACCCTGTTTTAAACGGCCTTAAAGTTACCATGGCACCGGGAGAATAGAAAAGATTCTTATGTGTTTTAATTTTGATAATCAACAAGTTTTGTAGGTCCTTCCAATACCACTTTTAAAACACGTAATGTTCCATTTTCTGAGGTAGAAATATGCCATTTAATAAGTGAGATGGTCCCGTTTTCAATTTCTATGCCCGTAATACTTCTAGGATGAACACAGCTACCATCATTAAAAAAAGCAATACTTCCAGGTACTGGAAATCTAGGCCTGTGTGTATGACCTGTAATGGTAAAAACATTATTGTTGTCTGAAATCCACTTTTTGATACGGCGTTCTACTTTAATGAGCTCTCTAAAATTTTTGGCAGGACTCGTTGGATCTCCAATACCAACTATTTGAAGCTGTCTCCATAGGGCTCGAACCATAAATCTATTAAATTTCCAGCCACGATAATTCATCCAATCTGCCTGATGCCCATGTAATAAGAAAATTTCTTGTTGTGTGGTTTCATGTTCTAGCACAAGCCCCTCTGTAAATATAATCCCTGGAAATAATGGTTTGTCTTTATTGTCTACTTTGTCAAAATAACTATAGAGGTGTTTTTCAACATATTTTTGATTTCTATATACCATGTCATGGTTCCCAAGAAGTCTATGGAGCCTGCCTTCTGCATAAAATTGTTTCATTAAGTTAAAAACATTTTCATGAGCTTCAAAAATAGATTTAAATTCAATGTTTTCCCATAACTCATCACCATCTCCTACTTCACAATACGTAAATCCTTCTGTGTAATAATGTTTTAAAGCGTGGTAGTATATATTTCTATTATTTGCAAAATCATCTGCAAAACTATTATCCCCACGATGGCAATCACTAAAAATTATAAACTTAGAGTTATCATTAAAAGCAATACGTTTTGCGTTTTTATACGTGTTCGATATTCTACTTTGAGAAGACATAAAATAGATTCTTTTGTATAAAGATACAGGATTTTGAATGCTAAAACTTATGTGTTTTAAAGGCTGTTTTTTTTTAATACAAAAAACCTACTATCATTTCTTTAAAAAAGACAGTAGGCTTTAATTTTTCGGAAGAAATACTAGATTATTTTACTTAAACGCATTAAGACCTGTAATGTCTAATCCCGTAATTAAAAGATGGATATCATGTGTTCCTTCATAGGTAACTACACTTTCTAGGTTCATCATATGTCTCATGATTGGATACTCACCTGAAATTCCCATACCTCCAAGCATTTGTCTTGCGTCACGTGCAATTTTTAATGCCATATCGACATTGTTTCGTTTTGCCATAGAAATTTGGGCTGAGGTAGCCTTATTTTCATTTTTAAGCTGTCCAAGACGCAAGCAAAGTAATTGTGCTTTGGTGATTTCTGTAATCATTTCCGCTAATTTCTTTTGTTGTAATTGGAATCCTCCAATAGGTCTCCCAAATTGAACACGCTCTTTAGAGTAGCGTAAAGCAGTATCATAACAATCCATAGCAGCTCCAATAACACCCCAAGCAATACCATAGCGTGCAGAATCAAGACAGCCAAGAGGGGCTCCTAATCCAGATTTGTTAGGTAATAAATTTTCTTTAGGAACTTTTACATCCTGAAATATGAGTTCTCCAGTTGCGCTAGCTCTTAATGACCATTTGTTATGTGTTTCTGGCGTTGAGAATCCTTCCATTCCACGCTCAACGATAAGACCGTGAATACGTCCTTCTTCGTTTTTTGCCCAAACAACAGCAACATCACAAAATGGAGAATTAGAAATCCACATTTTGGCGCCATTTAATAGATAATGGTCACCCATATCCTTAAAGTTGGTTACCATACCACTTGGATTGCTTCCATGATCTGGTTCCGTTAAGCCAAATGATCCAATCCATTCTCCAGTAGCTAATTTCGGTAAATATTTGTTGCGTTGATCTTCATTTCCGTATTTCCAGATTGGATACATCACTAAAGATGATTGTACAGATGCTGTAGAACGCACACCGCTATCACCACGCTCGATTTCTTGCATGATTAAGCCATATGATATTTGATCTAATCCAGCACCGCCATATTGTTCTGGAATATAAGGTCCAAAAGCACCAATTTCTGCTAGGCCTGGAATAATAGACTTTGGAAAAGTAGCGTTTTGTGCAGCTTCTTCAATAATAGGTGATACATCACGCTTTACCCAAGCACGAGCAGCATCACGTATTAATTTATGCTCTTCGGTTAGTAAATCATCTATATTGTAATAATCTGGAGCTTCAAATAAATCGGGTCTCATAGT
>JBNMOX010000205.1:0-4237 GCA_051275835.1 Patiriisocius sp. | reverse complement strand
GCTTTTTCTGATTTAACACGTTTCTCTTTCCAGTCGAGGTATCGAATACAATCTTCTAAAATTAAGCCTTTGTATTTATGAATACTATTGATATTGAAATACAATCTACCGGTACGACGAACAAAAAAATCTGCTAAGCTATTAGTCATCTCATAATAAATACAAAACCAAAACTCAGCCCTGATTAGGCGCTCTAAAGCATCTTTGTTTTCAAATTCCTTGGATTTTTTTATTATAATATCAGACTGTTTGCCATATGTAGTGCATAAATACCAAGCGTGATAAACGTCTGAGATTCCAAATTGGGCTAAGTCTTTTTCAATTGATGCGGTATAAATATTAACTTCTGAAGTTGAATTTAGAGCAGGACTTACTAAAGAAATAGTATCGGTGTAGGTTTTTTTTAATTTTGCCTTGTGACTTTCATTCATTGTTTTTAAAACGGCATCGATTACACGATGTGCCATTTTCCTGTAACCTGTTAATTTTCCTCCAGCAATAGAGATAAGTCCACTATCTGAAATAAACAGCTCGTCTTTTCTTGATAGCTCTGATGGGTCTTTATCTTCTTCATGTATAAGTGGCCTCAGGCCTGCCCAGTTAGACTCTATATCTTCTAAAACTAAATTTACTTTAGGGAATGTTGCATTAACAGCTTCTAATAAATATTTTGCATCATCTTGGGTGGCTACAATACGGTTTAAATTACCTACATAATTAGTGTCTGTTGTTCCAACATAAGTAACACGCCCTCTTGGAATTGCAAAAATCATTCTTCCGTCGGCTAGGTCGAAATACAATGGTTGTTTTAGTGGTAATTTTTCAGAGGGAAAAACAATATGAACACCTTTGGTCAGGTGTAAATATTTTTTGTCCATCGAATGGTCTTTTTTACGTAATGAGTCTACCCAAGGACCGGCTGCTGAAACGTAGTTGGTTGCTCTTATATTAAATAGATTTCCTGTGTTATAGTCAAGGCAGTTTAGGCTTTCAATTTTCGTATTATTCTTATTATTAAATGATTCCATTTCACAATAATTGATAATTGTAGCTCCAAAAAATGTCGCTTTTTTTAAAATCTCTATAGTTAAACGGGCATCGTCTGTTCTATATTCGGCATAAAGCCCTCCCCCTAAAACAGTTTTGTTGTCTAATAAAGGTTCTTTGTCTAAGGTTTCTTCTTTATTTAACATGCGACGCCTGTCATCACCTTTAACATCAGCTAAGTAATCATACACTTTTAGTCCGATAGATGTCATCATTCTTCCGTAAGTTCCACCTAGCACTAAGGGTAGCAGCATTTTTTCTGGAATAACTAAATGAGGCGCAAGTTTGTGAACTATCGCGCGTTCTGAACCAGACTCTCGCACCAAACCAATTTCCATCTGTTTTAAATACCGTAAGCCTCCGTGGATTAATTTAGTGGATTTATTACTCGTTCCAGAGGCAAAATCATTCTTTTCTACGAGGCAAACTTTTAGACCCCTCGAAGCTGCATCTAAAGCAATTCCTGCCCCAGTAACACCACCTCCGATAATGGCCAAATCAAACTTTTGCGTTTTTAATTTTTTAATTTGAAGTTTTCTGTCTAAAACTGAAAATCTTACGGTTTCTTCCATCACTTGCATCTTAAGTTCTTTTGGTTCGTTTTATCGCTTTTTTCCAGCCTTTATAATTCTTTTTTCTTGTTTTTTCATCCATTTTTGGACTAAAAATAGTGTCAGTCTCTCTTATTTTCGCGATATTACTTTTTGTCCAAATACCTGCTTTTATGCCTGCTAACAGTGCAACTCCAAATGCGGTAACTTCAATCATTTTTGGTCTGTCAACTTCAACGTTTAATATATCTGATTGAAATTGCATCAAGTAGTTGTTTATACTTGCACCACCATCTACTTTTAATGTGATTATTTTTTTATGGCTATCCTGCTCCATGGCACCAATAACATCTTTAGTTTGATACGCTAGCGCGTTAATTGTAGCTTTTATAAGTTCTTCTCTTCCTGTATCTAGGGTCATCCCGTAGACACTACCTTTGGCTTTTCCGTCCCAATGTGGTGCGCCTAATCCAGCGAAAGCAGGAACGACATACACATTCTTTAAAGGAGGGATGCTATTACAAATAGCTTCCGTTTCACTTGCGCTATCGATGACTTTCATTTTATCTCTTAGCCATTGAATAGATGCACCTGCCGCAAAAACGCTTCCTTCTAAAGCGTAGTTTACTGGTTCGGACTCTAGGCTACAAGTAAGAGTGGTGAGTAGACCTTTTGTAGATTTCACTTGTTTTTCACCGGTGTTTAACAGAATAAAACAGCCCGTTCCATAGGTGCTTTTGGCAATACCCGCTTCAAAACCACCTTGCCCAAATAAGGACGCTTGTTGGTCTCCAGCTACCCCGAAGATTGGGATTTGTATTCCTTTGTAGTCTATAGCTCCAAAATCTGACGAAGACGCTTGAACTTTTGGTAATAATGATTGCGGAATATTTAACGCTTCTAGTAATTTTTTGTCCCAGTCAAGATTCTTAATATTGTAAAGCATGGTACGGGATGCGTTGGTATGGTCCGTTATATGTTTTTTTCCATTTGTGAATTTATAGATTAACCAACTATCAATGGTTCCAAACATTAATTTACCAGCTTCTGCTTTTTCTTGAGCACCTTCAACGTTATCTAAAATCCATTTTAATTTTGTGGATGAGAAATATGAATCGATTACAAGGCCAGTGTTTTTCTTGATATAACCCAAAAGCCCTTTGTCTTTTAAATCCTTACAAATGGAAGTCGTTCTTTTGTCTAGCCAAACGATTGCTTTATAGATGGGGGTGCCGGTTTTTCTATCCCAAACAACCGCAGTCTCTCTCTGATTGGTAATGCCAATGGCTGCAATGTATTTAGGGTTAATTTCAGCATCTAAAATTGCCTGATGAAATGTTTCTAATTGGTCATTATATATTTCTAGAGCATCATGTTCTACCCATCCAGATTGCGGATAATACTGTTTTAATTCTTTTTGTGAAATTGATATGATAATCCCTTTTTCATCAAAAACAATTGTCCTTGTGCTCGTTGTACCTTGGTCGAATGCGATAACATATTTTTTGATCATATTCTCTAGCCTTCAATTTAATAAGTAAAATAGGTGCTTAACACTAAAATTATTAGGGCAATACCAAACACCTTCGTGAATTTCCAAGTTGTAATATCGATATCTTCTGTAACTTTAGTTTTGTATGTAATCTTGTTTGGGTAAAGTTTACCATTAATAGCATAAAACTTTCGTTAATGACAGACAGAATACCCATAATATGTAATAAGGGAGGGTAGGCATTGGCCTTTATATTACCTGATTTTTTGGCATCTGTGATGCCGTTTTCTGTAGCTTCCGTAGAAGCTATATCGATAAAATAAGGACTTAATACATACAACCAGATTAGACGCATTAATACATCAAGGGTTAGCAGAATTTTGGTGCTAATGGCTGGTGCCTTTTTAAACGCTATCTGGTATGAAACAGCGGCTAAAATATGCACGCTTAAACTACCTAAGGATTCTAGACTGTATGAGAAAAATCTGTCAGGAGCATCGGTAATAAGAAGTGCAATACTCATTGATATAAGTGCCAAAAGCGGACCAAATACTTTGCCTTTTTTTATCATCTTGAGTTCTGATGCGCCTTTGTTAAAGTACTGGCGGTATGAATCTACTCCAAAAAGTGTTAAACTATTATTCCATAACCTATTAAACGAACTTAAGACCGCGGCAAATAAAACTACAGCGAGTAGCTTTCCTTTGTGCCACTTGACTGGGTATGTCGCTCTAAAAACATCTTGTAAAATAGGCTTATTGGTGCCGCGATAATTCATCTGGGCAATCATCATCCCATTGAAAATGCTGCCAAAAGCCAAGAAAGATTCTTTTTCTCCTTTCACGTTAAACTTTTTGGATTTGAGGCCGTAATTCGTTTAAGCCATCTGAAACACTTCCATCTCCTATTTTTATTGCAGTTAGGCTTCTAGCGTCAATATAATATCCATCGGTAGATTTTTCATCTTTGCTACTAGTAGCATACTTGGAAATAATAGCAAACAATAAAGTAAATCCTAGAAAGGAAACTATTGATAAACTGTTCATCATCTTATTTAATACGTGTTTCGTTTAGTTTCGTTTTTCAAATATAGAAAAAAATATAAATATTTTTAATTAATTTTCAGGTAAATTTAAATTTACTATAG
>JBNMOX010000204.1:0-4238 GCA_051275835.1 Patiriisocius sp. | reverse complement strand
ATGTTATGAGCCTAAAAATAGCGCGTATCTCAGTATCTATTTGAGACATTTTCATCGTGTCAATTTCTGGAATGGTAGTGGGTAGCAATAGCATACGATGTGAATATTAATTAGCTTTTGATAAAGACATTACAAATTCAATAAGATCTGTATCAGCATCTACACCGTACGCACTACTTAGGCAACCTTTGACACCATCATTACAAGCAATAAGAAAAAGGATAGAACTATCTCCAGGATCGTTCATTCCTTCATGACGACAATATTCAATCAATGTACAATCTGCCGCTACGTATTCTTTAGTATTGGTCCTACACGAGAATTTTCCTAGTCTATACATAAAATCACTTGTGTAGCCTTCTTTACGTGCAGCTTCAATGTCTTCTAATAATGTATTACTTTGTGATAATATCATAGCATCATTTTTAATTATTCATAACAGGCTCCGAAATCCCTAGAGCATTGTACAGGCCAGCAGTAGCTTGTAATTGCTTTACACGTATTTCATTTTCTTTAAGTTGTGCATCAATTAATTTTTGTTCTCGAGCATTGATTAAGAATAATGAACTTTCACCTAAAAAGAATTTACGTTCTTCTGCTTTTACGAGTGTGGTATAATCTGCTACTATGGTTGTAATTAATCCATTTTGATTTCCTAAAGATTCAATTTCGGCGTTTACAGCATCGATTTTATTTCTAATGGAAAGTGTTGTAGCTAGGCGCTCAAAGGCTGCATCTTGTAATTTAATTTTTGCAAGCCGAACATCACCACGCTCTTTTCGTAAAAAGAGCGGTATACTAAAATTAACAAAGGCTTTATAATTTGCCGTATTAAAATTATTTAATTGATCTACCTCCTGTGAAAGGAAGTTATATTGCAAATCCAATTTTGGCAACAATTTGTTTTTTTTCAACCTTTTATCCATTGTTAATCCTTCAATTTTGGCATCAATACTTAACAATTTAGGGTGATTAACAGCTAATTGTGTTATATCTGTAATACCCTCTAGAAGTAATGATGTTTGTAAGTTTGAAACCTCAGGTCGAAGCGGAACGACACTCTCCTGTAATTCCATAGGAATATCATTGAGCCACAAAAAATTACTTACTACTAAAGCTGATTTTCTTCTCTTTAGGCTAGCTGCCTCTAAATTTAGTTGTCTATTTTGAAACGTGATACGAGCTTCTGTAATATCAATGGCGGCCTTATCTCCCATTTCTACGCTGCGCACTACAGCATTTAGTCTGATAGAGGCATTTTCTAAAAAAGTGTCATAAATATTTTGCTCATTGGTAGCTTCTACCCACTCAAAATAAGCCTTACTGGCATCAAACAAGATGTTATTTATCAATACATCCCTATCTGCCTTAGTTTGCGCTTCAAAAAACTGAGCCTTTTTTAATGCCGCCATTCTTTCATTCATTAAAAATCCCTGTGCTAATGAAAACGAAACACCTGCGCTGTATAAGCCGCCATCTGGAACGTTGAGATTTGGATTCAAAAACTGTCCTGTATTCTCTTCAAAGTTTGCTTTAAACTCAATACCGTACCAGGTAGGAATTTTAAAGGTGGTGTTTAATTGGTCATAATATTCGGTATCCTTAAATTTCTTCCGATCATAATCTATATCAATTGTAGGATCAAATCCACCTCTCGCCTTTAAAAGATTGGCTTCTCCCATTCCCAGCACTAAATTGGCTTGTTTTACCAGTGGATGATGCTGTTTAACATAGGCTATATACTCTTCGAAAGTGAGCACATTTTCTTGACCCTCCTCCATAGACTGGGCTGTTAATATTTCCGCGAATGCGAAAAAAACAAGCATAAACAAATACTTAAAAACTCGCTTCATCTATTTCGTATTTTTATTAGTTTTCAGATTGTCTGGCCTATAATAATTTGGCGGAAAACCATTTAGTTGTCGCCATAACTCATACCAAATAGAAACATCTTCTAGCAAGGCAATGGTATATGCACCAGAACCTACCCGCACATTTTCGGGCCAAGGATTATCTTTTGGATCTGGAGCAATAAGAATTCTAAATTTGCCATTCTCACTTATAAATGTTTCTATGGCCACCACCTTTCCTGCATAGGTTCCAAATGATGCGTTAGGCCAACCGCTAAAGAAAATTGCCGGCCATCCATCAAACTGTATCCGTACATTCTCTCCCAGATGCATTAAAGGCAAATCTATAGGCGCCACAAATGTTTCTACAGCTAGATCATAGTTTGCTGGCATAATACCAACCAACTTTTCTCCTTCTTTAAAAGTCTCACCCAAACCACCTTTTAAGGCTTTATTGATGAACCCATTTTGCGGTGCAGTAATATAATACATCGCATTACGCAATTCATAACTAGCCGATTGATTTTCTAGTTTTGATACTTGAGCCTCAGCTTCAAATTGATTAGTTTCTGCCGTAAATCCATCACTTTTTGACTTAGCAATTTTGTTAGCATAGGCTGCTGTTACACGACTTATTTCAAGTTTTGCATTTAATATTTCATTGGTACTAGCAAGCAATTTATTTTCTTGAGAGATAAGCTTAGCCTGCGTTTCTTGTAATTTTAAACGCTTAGCTTCCACATCTGTAACTGCCTTTAAGCCTTCGGATTGAAGTGTGATTGTGCGATCGTATTGCTTCTGTGCAATCTCAATATTAGTCCTTGCGGCTTGAAAATCTATACTATCACTCGTTACTTTAAAACGAGCTTGTTTTAGTTTGTTTTCAGCTTGAGAGAGTTTTAAGGTTCGTTCACGAATCAAAGCAGAAACTTGCCCCCCTAGTACTTTTACTTTCTCCTGATATGATACTACAGAACGACTTTTTGCATCCCGTTGTTGATTGGTCCGTTCTACCAAAAGAGGATCTTGATATTCTGTTTTAATTTCTGAAATAAAAAGAATAGTATCTCCTTTGCTTACAAAATCACCTTCTCTTACATACCATTTTTCAATACGCCCAGGAATCGTTGACTGTATGGTTTGTGGTCGTTGATCTGGAGTAAGTGTTGTTATATATCCATTACCACTTACATTTTGCGTCCACGGTAAAAAAAGAATAATAACAAGTATTAGTGCAGAAATAGCTAAAAAACGATTGAATAACTTATTATGCTTTGAGGTAAATGCTTTCCCGAAAGCATTATATCCCTCAAGTGACACCTTCTTATTTAATTGATTATTAGAAATATTAAGCATTATTTTTATTTTTTGAGGTTATTATTCCTTCTGAAATTTTAATGGTTTGATTACAATGGTTTTTCCATTGCTCATTACGACTTGAAACCACTAATGCCCATGGTCTTTCAGGTGCTGTTAAATACTTGATGATTTTTTTTGTTTCTGCTTTTTCGAAATGCTCTAAAGGATCCTTGAGTAACAATAATTTTGGATTGTGTACAATCGCTCTAGCCAATAAAATACGCTTGGATACGGTAAAAGGAACTTGCTGTCCTTCTGGATATAGCATGGTATGTATTCCATTAGGTTGTTGCTTAATAAACGTGAGTAATCCTAGTTCTATAAGCACTGTATGCAAATGTTCTTGTGAAATGTCCTTTCTACCAAAGGTGATGTTTTCAAGAATAGTACCCTCAAAAGGGTTTTGAGATGGGAGTACTTGCCCTATACGTCCTCTATATCGGCTAGGCCAGACACCGCTAATTGAAACATCATTGATATACAAAGCTCCTTTGCTTGGTACTAAAAGACCCGATAGAATTTTTAATAAGGTTGTTTTTCCCGAGCCAGATGCACCGTCAAATAATATTCTATCTGTATGATCAATATTGAAATTAATATTAGTCAACACTTCTTGACCTTCTGGTGTTGTATATTTTAAAGTATCTAGTTCTACATATAAGTTTTGACCATGAGCAAAAGGATCTTCTCCCTCTTGTTTCTCTAGGGCTTTGTCTACAACCTGTCCTATTTTTTCTAGAGAGGTTAAAACATCATAAAAAGATTCTAATCCTTTTATTAGTTTTTCTACAGAACTAAGGACTAGCAATATAATAATTTCTGCAGCTACAAATTGACCAATATTCATTTGCTGGTTAAGTACTAATAAACCACCAATAATTAAGAGCCCAGCAGTAACCAACACTTTAAAGCCAATAAGCTGTATAAATTGAGACACCAATACTTTAAAATGACTCTCCCGAGCTTCTAGATAATTTGTGGTTAGCGTATCATTGCGCTCCATGGCAAGATCTGTATTACCCGATAGTT
>JBNMOX010000203.1:0-4248 GCA_051275835.1 Patiriisocius sp. | reverse complement strand
AATAATAACCAACTACAGCTGGATTCGTACTTTCATTTAACCCAAGCTTGTCTGTTTTTAAAGCATACACTGTAATGATGTATTGATGTAAACCGTGACCTTCTGGAGGACAAGGTCCACCATATCCATTGGTTCCATAATCTGTAATGCTTTGAATGATTCCTTCAGGAGTTAAATTTAGATTTATGTTTCCAGCACCAGCTACTAATTCGTTCATATTGGATGGAATATCAAATACCACCCAATGCCACCATCCACTGCCAGTTGGCGCATCTGGATCGTACATTGTTATTGCAAAACTCTCTGTTCCTTCGGGTGCATGCTCCCAAGATAGTTGGGGTGATTGATTTTTTCCTGTGCAACCAAAACCATCAAATTCTTCATTGATAGTTGCTTCTCCACCTAAATCATTACTAGATAAGGAAAACGTGTTTTGAGCATAGATGGTACTCGATAGTGTTACTAGTAATCCAAAAATAAATTTTGCTTTTTTCATAATGTACGTATTTTGTTAGACTACAAAAGTAGGAACTACTAAAGAGGTTGTTATGTTTGATTTAGTTCAAAAAGTATTTCTAAAAGTTCAATCTAATTGATACTGTTTTGGTGTCATTCCAAATTTTGCTTTAAAGGCTTGTATGAAATTTGAAAGATTTTCATAACCAATTTCTTCAAAGATATCTGAGGGTCGTTTCGATTTGTTTTTTAATAGGAAGGCAGCATGTTCAAGCCTTTTCTCTTGAAACCATTTACTGGGTGAACTGTGGAAGTGTTTCTCAAATTCTCTTTTAAATGTTGACACACTCATATTCGATAAAAATGAAAGTTCTTTTATGGTTAGTTTATTTAATGTATTACTCTCAATGATTTGAATAAATTTTTGGCTTTGATTATCACTATTATTAATTAGTGAATAGAGAAAATCGACCCCTTTAATTTCAATAAGGTAGAGCATAATTTCATCAAACTTCGCAGCTAAAATATTCTTTTGAACTGATTTTGAAAGGTTAGATATCTCCAAAATACTTTTCACAAATGTTTTTGTAAAAGAATCATAGTCAAAAGAGTATGTAGAAAAATAGGGATTGTAATCTGTTGGATTAAGTTCGAATTTCCGTATAAAATTTAATACGGCTTCATTAGAGAAAAAGAGAAGCACACTTCTATAATGCTCCTGAAGGTTAGATAGCTTTTCTGTCATTAAACAATGTCCAGATTTCATCAATAGAAATTGAGTGCTATTTATTGCATATGAAGAATTGTCAAAAAATACTTCTTTAGTTCCTTCTTGAAGAAAACTAAATGTGTTTTTATTGAGTATGATTTGTTGCTTAGAGATTTCCTGAGAACTCTCATAATCATATACCTCAATACAAAGGGATGAATTTAAATGTAATTCATCCGGTAAGGTAATTGTCTTCATTGCGTTTTATGGTCTCTATAGTCTAGGTACTTTCTTAACTAATTAAACTTTTCTTGTGTTCGTGTATTTATTTCGTATAAGCCAAGTATCGAAAATTTCAAATTTGACTTCTTTTCTAATAAGAAATTGGTTTTTTCCTAATATATGTATACGTTTCTAATTAACGCGTTCTTGTTATTGTCTTTTCCTAAATATTCTGTAGTAATTTGAATGTGTCCGTTTGGTAATATTTATTTTGATTTCACGGCATATGTATTTAAAAGCGTTCCCTTTTTTGAAATCTTTAATTTATCCTTATTATTTGCTTTTGGCTCATTCGGAAAACTATTGAATAGTAAAAATTGATTCTCATTTCTACCTTCTTTAACATTCAGGTTCGCAGCCATTGTGTATGGTTTATTTGAACTGTAATCAATATAGGTTAAGGTTCCAGTCCACTCATCCAAGAGATTTTTTAAATCATCTGCTTTTACAGTGTTTTGTGCGTAATTTTCAAAAGAAAATAATAACACAAATACGATCAAAATTTTAGGTACAAATGTTTTCATGGATACGTTTTAATTAAAGCGGAACAACCTACCAAATTCAAATTGTTTTCACAAATTTTAAAAATACTTTTTTATGTAAGTCAAGATCCATATTTGGAGAAAGTGCTACACGGGCAATATAGTCCTTGTCGCCTTCTTTAGTGGTTCCTTGTGTAGATGTAGCCGGTATCGTCCAATAACACCCTTGTAATTGTCCATAACTCACACAATACTTACTTTCATTGGGAATCTCTGTAATCATTAAATTGATTAAGGTATGATTTAACGCCCTTTTATAAGATTCTCTTTCTTCGTGCGAAGTCCCTTTTGTTGGAAGGTCTAATGAAAACACGGAAGGTGTAAATCCTTTATTAGCTAATTCTTCTGAAACAAAATTGATTTTCGCTCCTGGTAAGGTATCATGAATAAAGTTTACAAATTCACGGGTATTGGTATACGCTTCTTTAATTCTTTGATTCATGGACGGCAATTGCTTTGCTAATATTTCATATTGAAGACTGGTAGCTTCGTTATCGCAAAGACTTAAATGCAGGTCTATTTTTTCCATCAAGCCTGCTGCTTTTTTATTTGCTACACAGTAACCCGCAGTACATTGTCCGCCACTTGGAAATTTTGAACCACTTGCATAGGAAAGAGCTCGAACCCCTGAGAGTATTTCGCCTTCCCCTAAAAAGTGTATGTTAGGACAAAATGTTTGATCTAAAATAAAAACTGGGTCTATAGCACTGTCACCTTTGCTTGTTTTGCGAGCAGCACTTAACACGGCTTTTAATTTGATAAGATCTGGAACTTCAACTCTAGGGTTTGTGGGGATTTCAGCAATGATATATGGAACAGCATCTTCCTGCGCTATTGTATCTAAAACAATAGCAATGCTTTGAACCATATCATGATCACCATCTACCGCTAAATCTACCACTTCAACATGGTCTATACATGCAGCAATACGTCTTGCTTGGTCGTTGGTTCCTCCATAACAATTTGTAGGGACAATAAATTTGATAGCCTTTCCTTTATGTTTTTCTAATGCATCGTGAATGAGCCCCATCATAATTGCATATTGAATAGAGAGTCCACTAGAACCAACAAGAGCTGCTGAATGCGTATCAGTAATGGCTGCAATTGACTCTATTACACTTGCTTTATTTGACTGGACAGTAAGATGCTTTGTATCAAAAGAAGGCTCTTTTAGTAGCATTTTTAAGGCAGAAAGACTATTGGCTGGCGTCATTGCTATAGTTTCTCTTCTTCTTACATGTTGAATTTCTGAAATATACGATTTATTTTGTTCGCCATTTACTACTAAAACACTCCCCAAATGTGCATGAGTATTGATGAAAAAATCAATATTAGGGTGAAGATCAATAGTCGCAATTTCATCTTCTTGTGGAATTAAAATAGTACTGCCATTCCATTCAGAAATGGTCGCTATGTCGTCTACACGTTTTACATCAAAAGTATAGCCGTACACACGCTTTAGAACATCTGCATCAAAGTATGCTGGCAATGTATCGGTATAGATGATTTGGGTGTTTTTATCATCTAATAAATTCTTTCTAAGAACGGCCAAAATAGGAGTTGTCTTTGATGAAAAACTTATGACGTTTTCTGAGGGTAGGTGTAGTAAGGTCGCTATGGTCCATTCTAGTATACAAGATAATGGATGCCCTAATCGAATATAGTCGTAAGCAGTAGGTAATTCATTAAGTGCAGATGTTTCAGAATTATACTCTTTATATAGGGCTTCAAACTGTTCTAAAAATTCTGTTTTAGCCAGTTTTTCATCATAAATATCTAATCGATGGGTTGTTACAGTCAACCAAGCCTTTGGCATGTTTTCTACTACCTCTTTTATATACTGTAGCACTTTATTATCTTCCATATACTGAACATTTAAATAGGTTGGTAAGATACGTGAATCAGATTTATTTTTTAATTGTTAGCAGATGATTTATTACATTTTTGCTTAGGGTTATCTATAAATTTGCCTTCTGAAAATTTCATCTTTTTTATTATATGAATCATTTTTCCCAATTGCTTAATTTTTCCGAATAAACAAGACACGCCATAGGCTTGAATATTTTCACAGCTTTTAGTCCTATTAGTACTTTAACTATATATAAGATGCTGCTTGCAGTGTTAGGGGAGGGGCTTGAACCTCTTGATTAGCTAACAGAAAACTACAAAATATAGTATTTAACAAAATCTGGCCATCTTTTTAAATACGCTATAAACTTTGCACTTAATCCTTCTTGTTTAAGATATGCTTCTGAAACC